>JAFUKV010000078.1 GCA_017467745.1 Bacteroidaceae bacterium
AAGCAGACAATTCCCGTTATAGAATATTTTTTTACAAAACTTGTTCTCATAAACTAATCTAAGTTATATCCATTAAAGATTCCAGATTCGCCACGCTTCATTCGCCTGTAAAAGAAGCATCTCCAAACCGTTTTTTACAATAGCTCCTTGCGCTTGCGCTTTTTTCATAAAAAGCGTCTCTTCCGGATTATAAATTACATCGTAAGCCAAAGTTCCGGGTACAATTAAATCGTATGGAATATGAGGACAGAACTCTATTTTAGGATACATACCCAAAGGTGTGGTATTGACAATGATTTTATATTTTTCCATAATGTACTTATCCAAATCAGGATAAATAAATTGACCTTCTTTGGATGTACGAGATACATATACCGGCTTAATTCCCAACTCTTCAAGCGCATAATAAACCGCTTTGGACGCCCCTCCCGTACCTAAAATCAACGCATCGGTACAACCGGAAGGCAGTAAAGGCTCAATAGAGTTTTTAAAACCGACAACATCTGAATTGTAACCGATTAAACGAACTTTATTTTTTTGCCGAATAAATTTTATAACATTTACTGCGCCTATGCGAGCAGCCTTTTCATCAAGATCATCTAAATATTTAATTACACTTTCTTTATAAGGAATCGTAACGTTCAGTCCGCATAAATCCGGCTCAGTTGCCACTACCTCCCTTATCAACGAGACATCTGATATTTCAAAATTACGATATTCCGCCGAAATATTTTCAGATTGAAATTTTTCGCTAAAATACATTTTTGAAAAAGAATGTCCCAGCGGATACCCTAATAACCCGTAAATAGCTTTCATAATTTTTATCTACTATATATTTCTCCTTACAAAATTATATATTTTTTTGTCCATTTCATATTTTGTAATACAAAATATCAATTTTATTTTTTAATGATAGCAGTTTTTACTAACTTAGCCTAAAAATAAGAGTATCTCGATAAATGGAGAAAAAAAATAGTAACGAAAAAAAACAATACGCAACAGGTCTGGTACTTAGCGGAGGGGGCGCCAGAGGATTCGCTCATATAGGCGCACTGAAAGCTCTGGAAGAAAGCGGTATAAAACCGGATATTATTTCAGGTGTCAGCGCAGGCGCTATAATCGGGGTATTATATGCAGACGGATATTCTGTCAATGAAATTATCGAAATTTTTTCATCTATTAAATTCGGAGATTTTGCAGAAATCACAGTTCCCCGCTCCGGATTTTTTAAAATGGAAGGATTCAGAAAATTTCTAAAAAAGATTCTCCGAGCCGAACGATTCGAAGATCTTCAATGCCCGTTAATGATTACGGCAACCGACTTAGATCATGGAAAAAGCATCTCTTTCAATAGAGGTCCTATCATAGATATTGTATGCGCCTCTTGTTGTATTCCGGTTATTTTCAATCCAATAAAAATAGATAATATACATTACGTTGACGGTGGAGTATTTAGAAATTTTCCGGTAAAACCTATCAGACACTTATGTAACACGATAATAGGCATTAATGTTAATCCGCTCGTTACGAATGAATATAAACAGACAATCATAAATATCGCCGAGCGTGCTTACAGTTTCATGTTCAAATCAAACAGTTTTGAAGATATAAAACTGTGCGATATTTTGGTACAGACAAATGAAACCACACAATATAATATATTCGATATAAATAGCCTGAATGAAATTGTCGATTTCGGATACAAAGACACCATTGCAATATTGCAATCTCTCAAAATCCCAATTAAATAAAAAAGTCATTTCGAGCATCTATAAATCAATTTTAAACTCGCTTTTTACAAAACGATGAATCAAAAAATAATTATTTACCAAGTTTTTACCCGACTATTCGGAAACACAAACAAACGTTGCAAACCTAACGGAACTTTACAAGAAAACGGGTGCGGAAAATTTTCGGATTTTACCGAAAAAGCTCTTCGTGAAATTCACGCTTTGGGATGTACCCATATCTGGTACACCGGCATCATTGAACATGCCACACAGACCGATTATTCTCGATACGGCATCCATAAAGACAATCCTTTTGTTGTAAAAGGGATGGCCGGTTCGCCATATGCTATAAAAGACTACTACGACGTTGACCCCGATTTAGCGGATAATCCCCATAACCGTATGGTAGAATTCGAGGCTCTGGTTGCACGCACCCACGAGGCCAATTTAAAAATGATTATCGATTTTGTACCGAACCATGTGGCACGCCAATACCATTCGGATAAAAAACCGACAGGAGTAAAAGATTTAGGCGAAAATGACAATACCGATGAATATTTCTCCCCTAACAATAATTTTTATTACATTCCCCGACAAGAATTTTGCGGACAATTTCCATTAGGCGAAGGTGATGAAAAGTACAGAGAATATCCGGCAAAAGCTACCGGAAACGATTGTTTTGGCGCCTATCCGTGTATAAACGATTGGTATGAAACCGTAAAATTGAATTATGGAATAGACTATTTAAACAACCGGCAGACACATTTTGACCCGATACCCAACACTTGGATAAAGATGAGAGATATCCTTCTTTTCTGGGCATCGAAACAAATAGACGGTTTTCGATGCGATATGGCGGAAATGGTTCCCACAGCTTTTTGGGGATGGGTCATTCCGCAAATCAAAGAAAAATATCCACATATAGATTTCATAGCGGAGGTCTATAATCCGAACGAATACCGTAACTATCTATTCAACGGAAAATTCGATTATTTATACGATAAAGTAGGCCTGTATGATTTATTGAGAGAAATTACAGGAGGATACAGACCCGCATCGCAAATTACCTATTGCTGGCAATCGTTAGACGATATAAAAAAACACATGTTAAACTTTTTGGAAAATCACGACGAACAGCGTATCGCCTCCGAATATTTTGCAGGAAACCCGCAAAAAGCGATTCCCGCACTTGTTGTGTCGTCTATGATGAATACTAATCCGTTTATGATTTATTTCGGACAAGAACTGGGCGAAACGGGCATGGATTGCGAAGGATTCAGCGGACGAGACGGAAGAACTACCATTTTCGACTATTGGAGCGTAAGTTCTGTGAGAAACTGGGTAAATAATAAAAAATTCAACCTCTCGCAACTATCTCCCGAGCAGAAAGAATTACGTACACTATACAAAAAAATTCTAACTCTTTGCAATAAAGAAAAAGCCATAAGAGAAGGCATGTTTTTCGATTTAATGTACGTAAATTTAGATAATCCGCAATTCAACGCTTACAAACAGTATTGTTTCATCAGAAAATACAACAACGAGTTGATTCTAATTGCTGTTAACTTTGACCATTGCGACGTAAACATAGCCATTAAAATCCCACAACATGCCTTTGACATAACAGAATTTCCAAAAACTTCCGGAAAACTTCCATTCAAAGAGTTGCTTTCCGGTGAAGAAAAAGAAATTCCGTTCAACTCAGAAAAAACTTTCGACACAGCAATAAAAGCATACAGCGCCGTTATCTGGAAAACTAAAATTAGTAAGAATGCTACAAGAACGAAAAAAATATAATTATACAAGACAAAATATAAATAGAAATTATACCTTTGCGCCAAAATTAGCAAACACGATTTATCATACAAATAACCACCATGAGTCAAGAACCCAGATTTAAAATTTTCGCAGGGACAAAATCCCATTATTTAGCCGAAAAAATTTGTAATAGTTTAGGTTGCGAATTAGGCAAAATGAACATTCAACATTTTGCAGACGGTGAATTCGCTGTATCATTCGAAGAGTCAATACGAGGATGTCAGGTCTATCTGGTTCAATCTACTTTTCCAAACTCAGACAATCTGATGGAACTACTTCTTATGATTGACGCAGCAAAACGAGCATCGGCTAAATCTATTATTGCAGTTATACCCTATTTCGGATGGGCACGTCAAGACAGAAAAGACAAACCTCGTGTTTCAATAGCAGCAAAACTGATTGCAGATTTACTAAGCGTTGCCGGAATAGACAGATTGATTACAATGGACTTGCATGCCGATCAGATACAAGGATTTTTTGATGTACCGGTTGATCATCTTTACGCATCTACGGTATTCGGCCCTTATATAAGTTCATTGAAACTTGAAAACATGGTTATCGCTACTCCTGACGTAGGTGGAGCAAAACGCGCAAATACATACGCTAAATATTTTGATGCCCCGATGGTTTTATGCCACAAATCAAGAGCGAGAGCAAACGAAATAGAAAGCATGACCGTTATCGGTGATGTGAAAAATAAAAATGTAGTATTAATAGACGATATGGTAGATACCGCCGGAACTATTACAAAAGCCGCCGACCTGATGATGGAAAACGGAGCTTTGTCTGTACGGGCTATTTCGAGCCATGCCGTTATGTCAGACCCCGCTACTGAACGTGTCATGAAATCGAAATTAACGGAAATGATTTTCACCAATAGCATTCCTTACGAAAAAGAATGCCCCAAAGTAAGAATCATCGATATAGCCGACATGTTTGCCGATACGATTCGTCGCGTTTTAGCTAACGAATCTATCAGCGCTCAATATATCATCTAATATTATCTCATATCATACATCTTAGAATAGGCGTTCGCTTGAAAACGAACGCCTATTCTTTTTTATAAGAAGAAGATTTTTATTTATCTTTGAAATTTTAAAAATAAAACCGGACTTACAAATGAAAAAATACGCCATTATAGTTGCCGGAGGAAAAGGTCTCAGAATGGGAAACGAAATACCCAAACAATTCATCCCTATTGGAGGAGTCCCCATCCTCATGCGAACCATTCACGCTTTTTATCATTTCGACGCCGATATAACTATCATATTAGCGCTTCCGGCAGACCAACAACAGTATTGGTACTCATTATGCAGAGAACATCATTTTGAAATACCCGTTACAATTGTAAACGGTGGAGAAACTCGCTACCAATCGGTAAAAAACGCGTTAGCCGAAATCAATACAGACGGCATAATCGCCGTACATGACGGAGTACGTCCTTTCATTTCAAAAAATATATTAGCTTTGGCTTATAGCACCGCTACCGAAAAAGGCTCTGCAATACCGGTCATACCTATTACAGACTCTATCCGAAAAATAAGCATCGACGAAACATCTTTTGCATGCAATCGCTCTGATTATTGCTTAGTACAAACTCCTCAGGTATTTAAAGCTGAATGGTTACGGCAAGCATATTCAACCCCTTTCCGACCCGATTTTACCGACGATGCCTCCGTTGTAGAGCAACATGGTTTCAACATCTTTACAATAAACGGACAACGGGAAAATATAAAAATCACTACGCCTTTCGATCTAATTATAGCGGAAGCTCTTCTAAAACAATGACAGATTTAGCCAACCTAAATATAAAGTTTTTGCCGGGAGTAGGGCCCAAACGCGCCGAATTATTGAAAACCGAGCTGAATATCCGTTCGGCAGAAGAATTATTATATCATTTCCCGTATAAATACATAGACCGCAGTCGTACCTACCGCATAAACGAAATAGACGGCAATATGCCGTATATCCAATTAAAAGGCGTTATTACCGGATACGAGATGCAAGGCGAAGGACGCAGAAAACGGTTGACGGCTGAATTTTCGGACGGAACGGGACGAATAGAATTAGTCTGGTTCAAAGGCATCAAATACATCTCTGAACGGTATAAAACAGGTGTAGAATATACTATTTTCGGAAAACCCACTATATTCGGCAACAAATTGAACATAGCCCATCCCGAAATAGACACAGCAGACGAATACAGCGACGCAATATCCGGATTAACTCCTTACTACAACACAACTGAGAAAATGAAAAATCATTTTCTCAATTCTAAGGCTATTCAGAAAATAATAATTTCGCTTTGGAAAAACGTCTCCAAAACGATGCCGGAAACCCTGCCTGCCGAAGTCATATCCAAAGCCGGACTCATTTATTTATACGATGCGTTGAAAAATATCCATTTTCCATCCTCGCCCGAGATATTAAGACAAGCTCAATACCGCTTAAAATTCGAAGAACTATTCTACCTGCAACTCAATATATTGAGATACAGCAAAATGAAGCAACTAAAATACGGAGGATTTTTATTCAATCGCATAGGGCATTACTTCAATACATTTTACGAGCACTATCTTCCGTTTGACTTAACCGGAGCGCAAAAACGTGTTTTACGAGAAATTCGCCAAGACGTAGGTAGCGGACGACAGATGAACCGTCTGTTACAAGGCGATGTAGGCAGCGGAAAAACGTTAGTCGCCCTAATGGCCGCTTTAATGGCAGTTGATAACGGCTATCAAACTTGCATTATGGCTCCTACCGAAATTTTATCAACGCAACATTATGAAACTATAACTAAAATGTTGTCAGATATGGAGCTACATGTTGAATTACTAACAGGGTCGACTAAAAAATCGGAAAGAAAACGTATCCAGAATTCCTTATTATCCGGCGAAACTGATATTCTTATAGGCACACATGCTTTATTAGAAGACTACGTGATTTTTTCCAATCTCGGGTTGGTTATAGTAGACGAACAACACCGCTTCGGCGTAGCTCAACGTGCCGGACTATGGAAAAAAAACGTATCTCCTCCCCACGTACTTGTCATGACAGCCACTCCCATTCCCCGTACTCTGGCCATGACAGTTTACGGAGATTTAGATGTTTCCGTAATAGATGAACTTCCTCCGGGACGTAAACCTGTACAAACTATTCATCGGTACGATAATCAGAGAGGAACGCTTTACAACGCCATAAAAAAGCAAATTGAAGAGGGCAGACAAATCTATATCGTATATCCGTTGATACAGGAAAGCGAAAAAATAGATTTGAGAAATTTGGAACAAGGGTATAAACAAATCAACGAACAATTTCCTGAATATGAAATTTGCATGGTTCACGGAAAAATGAAACCGGCTGAAAAAGAAGCGGAAATGCAGAAGTTCGTTACCGGCAAGGCTCAAATCATGGTAGCTACTACTGTGATAGAAGTAGGCGTAAACGTACCGAACGCCTCTGTAATGGTTATAGAAAACGCCGAACGATTCGGATTGTCCCAACTGCACCAACTTCGCGGGCGGGTCGGACGGGGAGCCGATCAATCTTATTGCATCTTGGTAACCTCTCACAAATTATCGGCAGAAACAAGAAAACGGCTCGACATCATGGTACAAAGCAATGACGGCTTTGAAA
>JAFUKV010000079.1 GCA_017467745.1 Bacteroidaceae bacterium
GTGGAAACCTAAGGAGTTTACTCCTTTTTCCAGAACAGATAAAGCCTGTTGGTTGGCTTCTTGCGGACAAGACGTTTCTATGTCTTGGCGAATAAGCCATTCGTTATTACATTTGGTTCCACGCACGAAAGGAAATTCGCCCGGAAGAGAGTCGGTCGTTTTTAATCCTTCAATATCTTCAGCGCGATACATAGGTTTAACATTAAATCCTTCGTTTGTTTTCCAAACAAGTTTTTTGTTAAAATCAGCACCTTTTAAATCGACTGTTACCTTATCCATCCATTCTTGCGTAGAAACAGGAGGAAAATCGGTAAACAATTTTTCTTTACAATCTGCCATAGTATTGTGTTTATAATTTAGAAGTTAAATCTTTTATGTGTTTTTGATAGCTTTTCAATCAAGTATAATTTTTTGAAAATATACGAGACAAAATTACGGAAAATAGTTTAGATTGAAGAAAAATTTCTTTAAATATATTCTGCTGAGTTTTTCTTATTGTGTATGGATGAATTTTAATGATTGATAATTAATGTTTTGCTTAAAATGTAGGAATAGCTCTGTTCTTTTTATAGAAGGTGATGTCGACGTTTGTTGATTTCCAATTAGTCAAAATAAAAATCGGATATTACATTTGTACGAAATTTAAAAGATTGAATATGTCAGTAAAAATAAATAAGACCAATGCCGCCCGTTTGCTTGATCAACATAAAATATCGTACGAGTTAATACCGTACCAAGTAGATGAAAATAATTTGGCGGCCACTCATGTTGCAGAACAGTTAGGAGAGGATATTGCACGGGTTTTTAAAACATTGGTGTTACGGGGCGATAAAACAGGACTGTTTGTATGCGTTATACCCGGAGATAAAGAGGTAAATCTGAAATTGGCAGCTAAGATATCCGGAAACAAGAGCGCGGAGATGATAGCTGTTAAAGAATTATTGCCTTTGACGGGGTATATACGTGGAGGATGTTCTCCAATCGGAATGAAACGTCATTATCCTACTTATTTTCATGAAACGGCGTTATTGTATGATTTTATTTATGTAAGTGCCGGTGTGCGAGGGTTGCAGATAAAAATCGATCCCCGACAACTGTTTGACTTTGTTGCCGGAGAATCGGGTAATCTTACAGGAGACACCGCATTGTAAGTTTCTTGTATTAAAAAGGATTATACTGTCCGGCAATAGAGATGTAAAAATCTTTTTGATTAAAATATTTTTGAGCTAATTCTTGCAACTGTTCCGGAGTTGTTTCTGCAATAGCAGCCTGTTGAGTTCGGTAATAACCGAAAGTCAGTCCGTTTACGATAAGCGGAATAAAAGCGTCGGCCAGTGCGAGAGGAGTATCGAATAGTCGGGCAAATTCGCCGGATAAATAGTTGCGTACCATATTCACCTCATCGTTTTTAATTAACTCGTTTTGCAGCCGCTTGGTTTCAACGAAGATTTCATCTATCAAGGCTTTTGTGTATTCTGTTCCCGTTTGGGTAGAGATAGATAAATACGTAGCATGAGGTAACGTTATTACAGATGAGTTTATGCCGTAGGTATATCCTTTGTCTTCGCGGATGTTCGACATTAACCGGCTACCGAAATATCCACCTAAAAAAGTATTTAGTATTCTCAGACCTTGATAGTCGGGATGATTGCGAGCAACCAAAGGTATTCCTACCCGTATGGCGGTTTGTATAGCATCGGATTTTTCGGAAAATGCGATATGTTTTTCAGCCTTTTTTATCGTATAATTTTTTGTATTTGCTAATAAGCCTCTGCTGTGGTTTTGGCCTAATTGCCGGCCGATTGATATAATCATATCGTCTGTTACTTGTCCGGTAACAATTATTTTACATCGTTCCGGACAATAAAAGGTGTCGAAATAATGCCGTAAATCTTCGGTGCTTATTTGGTCGAAATCACTTTCTTCTATCGATTGTCCGTAAGGGTGCTCTTTTCCGAACAGTTGGCGGGAGAATGCGTTGGCTGCTAATGTCGCAACTTTATTTTTCTCTATTTTATATTGTTGCTTTCTTCGGCTTGTTTGGATGTTGAATTCTTTTTCGGGAAATTCCGGCGATAGAATCATTTTGGCAACCACAGATAACGATTGTTCAAAATATTTATTTAAGGAGTATAATGTAATATACGAATTGTGGGTTGTGGCAGATTGTTGTAACAAAGCTCCATAGAAATCTAA
>JAFUKV010000080.1 GCA_017467745.1 Bacteroidaceae bacterium
GATTCAGACAATCAAATGCTTGCTTGACAAGATATCCATCCCGGGCAACAAAATGAATAGTGGGGATTTGCTCTTGAATTGCGATATCCTTAATCCAATTGCAGATTGCAAGCAAATGAGGCCCCAAACAGATATAACCAATACTATCTGTCAACATCGTATAATAAGGAACAGATTTCATAACAATCTTTTTCCGGGTAATCTCTTTCGCTAATGGCTGCCCGTTACGTTCTACGGTCAATATCATTTTTGAATTAGATTGTCCTTTAAGCAAATCGCTTACTTCGGAAGAACTCTTTTGCGTAAGATCAATATCATCTATTTTCAACAGTTTATCTCCTGCTCTAAGGCCAGCCATCTGAGCAGGCATCCCTTCGTAAGGCTCTGAAATATACACTCCGCTATCACGCTTCATAATCAAAGCCCCAATACCGCCATACTCTCCGGTAGCTAAAAACCGGAAATCTTCTTTTTGGGATTCTGGATAGTATGTAGTATACGGATCAAGACTGGCAAGCATTGCTTCTATACCAACATTGATTGTTTTTTCAGCATCTAAGGTATCAACATAAAAAAGGTCTAATTCTTTGACGATAGCATTAAAAATATCCAGATTCTTAGATAATTGAAAATTTCGCTTATCACTTGTAAATCCGGTAACGAATCCGAAAACAAGACAGGCAACAACAAGAGCCGCAACGTGCTTTATTGTAAAATTTTTACGAATCATATAATATACAGTATTGTTATATAGATGGCTAAGTTAACGAAAGTATCGTTACGCCTCTAATAACGCATTTACTTTTAACTTTATTTTATTCCAACGCTCGTTATCCATACGAGGGCCGATTACTTCTATTACATTTCCGGCAAGAATAGTCCCGATACGTCCGGATTGTTCGAGCGTACACCCGTTAGCCAATCCGTACAAAAAACCGGCAGCATATAAATCGCCCGCTCCGGTACTGTCTATACATTGCGCAGAGAGGGCATCAATTTGCAAGCAAATATCTCCCTGCTGTATAATCGAGCCATCTTTTCCGCATTTTACAATAGCAATTTCACATTGCTCGGCTATAATTCCGGCTGCCTCTCGCGGCAATTTACCCGTAAAGGCAAACGCCTCTTCTTCATTGGCAAAAACAATGTCTGCATAATCCGTTACCAATTCTTTGGAAAATTCCGGCTGCTGCCGTATTACATTATAACTTGCCATATCAAGAGAGATTTTCAGGCCTTCGTTTTTTGCCAACAAGACAGCCTTCCGAATCAATGCGGGATCTTGCACCAAATATCCCTCAATGTGCAATAAGTCATATCCCCGAAACATTTCGGCAGATAAATCGGCTGCCGATAAAGTTGCGGCAGCACCCAAATAAGTACCGAATGTACGCTCCCCATCAGGAGAGATAAATGTCATAGCACAACCGGAATTTGCATCGCTTTTTTGAAGATGCGACACAATTCCGTTTTCAAGCAAATCTTGTTCATAGAATTTTCCCAAATCATCATTTCCGATTTTTCCTATAAATCCGGTAGATATGCCCAAATGAGTCAGACCAGCAATAGCATTTGCCGCAGACCCGCCGCATGCCTGCGAAGTATGAATAGACGAAAACAATTGTTTTATTTTTTTTAAACGATCAATATCGATGAGTTCCATCCCGCCTTTAAGCAAGCCTACTTCTTGAATAACAACGTCTGATCGCAATGTGGCTAATACATCGATTAGCGCATTTCCCATTCCTAATATTCTCATAAAAATAAAAATTTCCACAAATATATTGCATAATTGGAAAATTGGCATTACTTTTGCCCTGCAATTTAGAAAAAGGAAATATCTTCTTCAGTAGCTCAGTCGGTTAGAGCATCTGACTGTTAATCAGAGGGTCGTAGGTTCAAGTCCTACCTGAAGAGCAAAAGCGGTAATCACACAGATTGCTGTTTTTTTTATTGTTTTCTTCTAAAATACAATTCTTGTCTTTAACAATTTTGCAATATGAGGCAGCAAAGAGTATGTATAAATGATATTCTTAATAAAGGCCTATCTATATACAGACATAATATTCGCAAAAGAAACTTCGATTACGCTATATACTATTATTTAATAACTTTGTAGTAACAAAGCACCCATTGACTCAACAAAGAACAAAAAAAATAAGAGATTCGAGATTGCATGAAAATAAAATTGTTAACTTTTCTATTAATAGCTGTCGTTATTGGCCTTCTACACCGCAGTTGCGCTTCATTTTGGGAACACTATAATGCTACTCATCCCAATGGTAATAATAAATACTATGAAATGATAACTCAGCTTTCTCCCAAAGAAGCTGAATACATGAAGCTCGGGCAATATACCCCAAAATCCTATGAAGCCTCCGCCTCCGGTTCTTTGGGAAAGTTCACCGTGTGGTATCCTTCTGACATGGAGACCTCCAAAACTCAGTATCCTATAATTATCTCCAATAATGGAACAGGCACTCCTGCATCTAAATATCAAGAATGGTTTCGCCGAATGGCGAGTTGGGGCTTTATTGTCGTAGGCAATGAAGAACCTACATCTTGGAACGGAAACTCTGCGCAAGCATCGTTAGACTGGATATTAAAACAAAACACATCTCCCAGTTCGATTTTCTATCGCCACCTCGATACGGCAAACATTGGAACAGTGGGACATTCGCAAGGGGGCACAGGCGTAGAAAATGCCATAACCGTTCAACCAAGCGCTAAAATGTATAAGGCAGCCGTGATGCTGGCAAGCACATACAACGGAAAAAATAACTTTCTGCGTTGGGAGGCCGATGCCTCAAAGATAAAAGCACCCATCATGATTCTTGTAGCAGATACAGACGGACTTACCCCGTTGAAAGATTACAACTCTCTATGGAAAGCATTACCCAACAATATCATCAAGGTGGCTGGGCGTAGACTTTATTGCGGTCACGGCGAAATGTTAGTCTATGGCGATGGATATGTAACCGCATGGTTTTTGTGGCATTTGAAAGGTGATACAAAAGCCCGAACAGCCATTATGGAACTAAAATCAAACAAGACATATAAAGAGGTACGAATCAACGGCTTATAACC
>JAFUKV010000081.1 GCA_017467745.1 Bacteroidaceae bacterium
TTGGCTCCTCATCCGCATCAGTTGCCGTTGTCAACCGGAACTCATTTGCATTTAGATTTAGCTTTAAACGGTTTAGGCGGAAATAGTTGCGGGCAAGGAGGGCCGTTAGAAGCCGATAGGGTGAAAGCCTCCGCTCATCGGATGGGATTCATTATCCGTCCTGTCTTTTTTGACTATTTTGTGGAAGCGGCTAATGTGTCTGCATCGGGAGAAACTCCGTTGGTGGTATCCAGAAGTCGTACCGGTATGGTTTCTTTGTCAAGTGCGAAAGAGACTGCTGTTCTTTGTTATCGAATCGGATCGAAAGGCAAAGATATGATTTACGATGCTCCTGTGGATATGCGAGAGGGAGGTACTATTACAGCTTGGCATCAGGAAAATCCGGAGTTGAAAGTGTCATATACATTCGAAAAAATAGAAAATATTCCGATGGAAGTTGTTTATGCTTCCAGCCAAGAAACAGGAAGTGAGTCTGCTGCAAATTTAATAGATAATGATCCTTCTTCCATATGGCATACCATGTATTCGGTTACAGTAGCTCAATATCCGCATTGGGTAGATTTTGATGCCGGAGAGACAAGGATGATAAAAGGATTTACGTATTTGCCTCGTCAAGATGGTTCGGGTAATGGTGATATAAAGGGATATAAGTTGCAAGTGAGCGACGATGGAAAAACTTGGAGCGATACAGTTGCTCAGGGAGAATTTGTAAAAAGCAAGAAGGAACAAAAGGTAATGCTCCAAAAGCCGGTGAAAGCCCGTTATATACGGTTTACGGCTTTAAGTTCGCAGAATGGTACGGATTTTGCAAGTGGAGCAGAATTTTCTGTATTGGCAGATTAAGAAATGTGTGTAACGTTAAGTCCGATTATTTTTCACTTTGACGGGAGGGAATAATCGGACTTTTTTGATTGATAAATTTTATGGAGACAGAGAAAGGTAAGATGTTAAAAGGCTTGTTATATCAAGCATTTGATGAAGAGTTGATAAGAGAGCGCAGTCGTGCGCACGATTTAGTGTATGAGTATAATCGTTTGAAACCGTCGAATATTTTAGAGAGGGAAAAAATACTTATGTCTCTATTCGGATTTATTGGTGGAAGATTCAATATAGAACAACCGTTTTTTTGCGATTATGGGTATAATATTTGTATCGGTAAAAATTTTTATGCTAATACGGGATGCACTATTTTGGACGAAGCGAAAGTTGTTTTTGGAGACAATGTTTTGTTGGGGCCTAATGTTAGTATTTATACTGCCGGACATCCTGTTGATGTAAAATTGCGAAATGAAGGATTAGAATATGCTTATCCTGTAACGATTGGAAATAATGTGTGGATTGGCGGTAATACGGTTATTTTGCCCGGCGCTTCTATCGGAGATAATGCTATAATAGGGGCGGGCAGTGTAGTGTCTAAGGATATTCCTGCCGGAGTAGTGGCTGTGGGAAATCCTTGCCGGATGATTCGTCTTGTTGATGAAAATGCGGAAAAGTAGTTGATGATATTGGCTAAGTGGGGAACGCTGTTAAGCGTTATCACGCTTTGTTAGTCACATTATTATTCTTACTTATAAATTCATAACAGTCATCCAACGAATGCCGAGATAAAGCATTTTCTACCCATTTCTCATAGCTATCGGGCAGTTTTTCGTATTCAGGATGTGTAAGCCAATACGTTTCACCATATAGAGCAATCATTGCCCAGTGATAAATGTTTTCGTGAGAAAAGAAAACAATATCATCAGTAGTGCTTATTGGCTGTTGGAGAGGATGAAAGTTTTTAACCAGTTGCCGTGCATTCTCTATGGTAGTATTTCCATATATAGATATGCATTCTTTCAAGAGTTCGCAAAACACTTTGAAATGAAAGATGATTTTAACATCTTCATCCTCTGCTACTATAATGTCTTTATCCATACTGTTATCATTTATAAGTTATTCCAAGTTGTGACTAATGTTATGAGAGATGTATCATGATGGTCTGTTTTCCTAAACATATAGAGTTAATAGGGCTCCGGAAGAACGTAAAATAGCTATATTGCCTCTCTGTTATTTATCGAACTTTGATAAAGATGTTACAAGCGAGTCTATTGCAGAACTCATTGTCTTATTGTATATTTCTGGGAAAACTCGCATGTAATATCCCGTTTCGATACATTTTATGAATACCGAATCGAACATAGATTCCGTATGATTTATCGCTTTGGCGGCTTGGGGAGAGGCAGAAGCACGAAATGGTAAACTTTTTTGGTGGAAGTCTGTCTTTGCATTTTGAAGTAGATGCCAATATTCGGATGCTGTGCCAGTTGGAAAATCGTTTTGTTTGATTAGCGAATCCAAATTTTTGTCCCAATCAGCATTATAGGGACGATAAAATTTATCTTTGAGCTGTTCCCAATTAACGGATGAATAATTATAATAACAACTTATCTGCTCTACAAATAAGGTCTTAGGGTTTAGATCAGAACAATTTAAGAATGATGTCAGGGCAAATATAGCGATACAAGTTTTGAACATAGCAATTCGATTATTATGTTTTAACCATTCAAAGTTATACATAAAAACATCTTCTTCGATAAAAGGTGCGTTTATTTTACTAATATTTGAAATGATCGGGGTATAGGAGTTTCAAAATTCAGTTCTTGTTTGGTAACGGGATGAATGAATGTCAGTTTAAAGGCATGTAAAGCGATTCGTTTGATAGGATTGCTTTTTGCTCCGTATTTTTTATCACCTGCTATGCTGTGTCCGAATTCAGACATGTGTACGCGAATCTGGTTTTTACGTCCCGTTTCCAATTCCAGTTCGACTAACGAATATTGTCTGCCGGCTTTTATTATCCGGTATCGGGTGCGTGCGAATTGACCTTCGTTAGTGGAGGAAGAATAGACTTTGAACGCTTTATTTTCACATAAATACGAGGTTAATTCTCCCGACATTTTTTCAGGACATCCTTCTATTACCGCAACATATTTGCGGTCGGTTACTATGCGTTCCCAATTTCGTTGCATTTCAGATTGAATATCTGTACTTTTAGCGAAAACAAGAAGTCCCGAAGTGTCTTTATCCAAACGGTGCAATACGAAAATGTGATTTCTCGGATGTTGGCTTTTAACGTAATCGCTGACGATGCGGAAAGCCGTCTTGTCTTTTATCAGGTCTGTCGCTACGGTTAATAATCCATTGGCTTTGTTTACAACAATAAAGTAGTCGTCTTCATATACCAATTTCAACATCGGGTGTTTTAGTTCGCTGAAATTTCTGTCGAAGTTTATGGCGACAGAGTCTCCTTGTTGTAGAGCGTAGTCGAATTGAGAACAGACTATTTTATTAACAGCAACTTGTTTATGTGATAAATATGATTTGATGGTGGTTTTACTTTTTTCGGGAAATATCTGAAATAGAAAATTTAAAAGCGTATCGGTTTTTTCAACCGGAAAATATTTAATATTGTTGTCTCTTTTGTAAGACGACTTTTTTGAATGTTGCGATGAACCTCTCATATTTCGATGTCAAATTTTATTTATTGGCGAAAGTAGTGAAAAAACGCGGTGTATTTAGAAAAAGACACGACATTTTTAAGAAATCGAAAAAGTTATTTTCTACATTCGACAAATTAGATTACTTTTGCCTTTTAGAAAAGAAAAAATAGTTTCCTTTAAAATGAGAATGAAAATACACCAAGAAGGCAAAGAAATACTCATTGGTCTGTTTATACTTTTAGCAGCTATCAATGGGCTTTTGTATTATTTGATAACATGGCCGGCCATAACAACTCCTATACATATAATATCAATTGTTTTTTTCTTATTGGTATTAAATTTTTTCCGTTCGCCCAAACGTCATTATAAAGGCGATACAAAGGGGGTGGTAGTAGCTCCTGCCGACGGAACGATAGTTGCGGTGGAAGAAGTAATGGAAAACGAATATTTTCATGAAAAACGAATACAAGTATCTATTTTCATGACGGTATTTAACGTTCATGCAAATTGGTTTCCTGTAAACGGAACGGTTACACACGTTAGTCATCAGAATGGTCGTTTTATGGCGGCGTATTTACCTAAGTCGAGCACGGAAAACGAACGCTCTACAATTGTAATTAAAACGGAAAGCGGGACGGAGGTTTTAGCCCGGCAGATAGCGGGCGCTATGGCACGACGTATCGTTACGTATGCGGAGGTAGGTGAGGAATGCCATATTGATGAACACATGGGCTTTATTAAATTCGGATCTCGGGTAGATGTATTTTTGCCGATAGATGCTGAAATATTGGTGTCTCTCAATGATAAAACAACTGGAAACTTGACGAAAATAGCTCGTCTTAAACAGTAAACGGATTCAATAATGGGACGAATAATAAAACATATACCGAACGGAATAACATGTTTGAATCTTTTTTCCGGATGCCTTTCTTGCGTTGCTGCTATGAACGGTATGTATCAGGCGGTAGCTTTGTGTTTGGCATTCTCTGCTATTTTCGATTTCCTTGACGGTATGAGCGCGCGTTTGCTGAATGCTTACTCTCCGTTAGGAAAAGAGTTAGACTCGTTGGCGGATATGGTTAGTTTCGGTCTTGCTCCCGGATTGCTGGTATATCATATTTATGGCTCTATGTTTATGCCGGAATGGTTGTCCGGTTATGCGATGTACGTTCCGTATTTAGCGTTCTTGATACCGGTATTTTCGGCTCTTAGGTTGGCTAAGTTTAATATAGACGAGCGTCAGTCTGTTTCTTTTATAGGACTGCCTACTCCTGCAAATGCTATATTCTTTGTAGGTTTGTCATTTTTGATGACTAAATATGAGGAGGCTGTCAATGTATATATGCTTACGGCTATCGTAATGTTGTTTTCTTATCTGATGGTGTCGGAGATTCCGATGTTTTCGTTGAAAGTGAAAAACTGGTCATGGCAAGGAGCGAAATCGCAATATATATTGATAGCGTTTTCTGTACTTTGCCTTTCTCTTTTCGGGATAGGCGGTTTGGCTGTTGTAATACTTATATATGTTATAATGGCTATATTCGAGCAAATGGTAGGAACAAAACAGTAAGATATTTTGTTATCGTAAAAAACGAATATTATGGCACTTTTTTATATAATTATTTTTATAGGGCTATTTATTATTTTGTCCGCATTCGGGTTGTTAGGCGTGATACTTCGTTTCTTTTTCGGAGGTTTTGGAGGAGGATCTTCATCCAAGCAACCCGGAGAAAAGAAAAACAGATGGTACACGCATGGTACAAAACGGGAGAAGGTATTTAAGGATACTGATGGCGAATATGTTGATTTTGAGGAAGTGAAAGATCCTCATAAAGAATAAAAAATCGGATAAAAAAATAAAGGCTACCGTGAGGTAGCCTGTATTTTTGTATAAATTTCATTGGAAGATTCTTCTTCTGCCGGTTTCATATTGTGATATACGTTTTGAACGTCTTCATCTTCCTCCAAA
>JAFUKV010000082.1 GCA_017467745.1 Bacteroidaceae bacterium
GTACGCGCCCAAAAGATATTAACGTTTGCTGAACTGGAATCTCTTTCTTGCTTTGGGACGTCCCGGTTTTTTACGTTCAACAACACGCGGGTCGCGAGTCATGAATCCTTCTGCTTTGAGAGCGGGTTTGTCTTCCGGATTGATTTTTACCAATGCGCGGGCAATGGCTAAGCGAAGTGCTTCTGCTTGTCCTTTCATACCCCCGCCGTTCAAATTTACTTTGATTTCGTATTTTTATGCAACGCCAAGAGTTGTAAGGGGTTGTTTTACGACAAATTGAAGTATACTTGACGGGAAGTAAGTAGAAAGTTCACGTTTGTTTATGGTGATGTTTCCGGTTCCTTCGTTAACGAATATGCGAGCAACCGCTGCTTTTCGTCTTCCTAATGCATTAACTACTTCCATACTTCTTATTTAAGAGCGTTTATATCTATTGTTTTGGGTTGCTGTGCTGCATGGGGGTGTTCGCTTCCAGCATATACATAAAGGTTACGCAACAATTGTGCTCCCAATTTATTTTTGGGTAACATCCCTTTGATAACTTTGGTAAACAATTTGGTTTCGCCTTTTTTCATGTAAGTGGCGGGTGTGCCTAATCTTTGTCCGCCGGGGTATCCGGTAAAAGTGATATACACACGGTCATTCCATTTGTTTCCCGTTAATTTTACTTTGTCTGCATTGATAATGATTACGTTGTCGCCGCAGTCTACGTGAGGAGTAAAACTGGGTTTGTATTTGCCACGCAATAATTTGGCAACTTTTGAGCCCAAACGTCCCAATACTTGATCGGTTGCATCTACTACAACCCATTCTTTTTTTACAGTTGCTTTGTTTGCAGAAATGGTCTTATAACTTAAAGTATCCACTGCTTAAAATTTTAATAGTTAATTACTAAATAAAAAACATATAGCTTTATGGTTTCGGACACTGAAACCGTTTGAGCTGAGTAAGTTTTATTCAAACTTTGATAATAATCGGCTTGCAAAAGTACTGCTTTTCTTTGAAATACAAAACATTTGCGAGGAAAAAAGTTGTTGAAAAATAAAAAATCGGGGCATGCAATTCAAGCATGCTCCGATTTTTCGGTATGAGCCTAAGTGTATAGAGTATGGTTATTTGTATGTTTCGTCGCTGAATCCTCCCAATTCGTTTGGCGCAGCGCCGGATACACCCGGCTTGTAGTTTAATTCTACGTTTTTTTCTGCTCCTTGAAAATCTTTGTAGCTGATTATGATTTTAGATACGTTTTCAAGATTGTCCGGTATTTTAAATGATACAATTCCAGAGTATTTACGAGTGCCTAAATCTCCATTGGCATCGTGTACGAATTGCAAGTACCAAATGCCGTTTTCCGGATTAATCGTCGGTCCGTTGATTTTATTGATAATCATATTTATGTAATGTATGCTGCTGGGGCTTGCTTGGTAGTCGAATGTCAGGTTGATGAAATCATCGCCTATCCAAGCGTCGTCTATTTCAATGGGGGCCGTTCCTCGTAAATGACTGCTTTCCAAAGTGTCGGAAGTGAGTGTATATATGGGTTTGGTCAATATGTTACGGATGTCTATGAGTTGAATATTGTTGGTGTAACCTTCTTTATTTCCTCCCAATACATAATAGGTGGCGTATGCCCGGCTGCCCGTGTTAAGAGGATAACCGATAAGGAATGTGTTTATCCATGAGGGATAGAGGGTATTGTTATTGTCGAGAGTCAGGTAGAATTTCTGGTCGCTGCCTATCGGGAACCAGTTTGGCGCATTTTCTCCGGGAACATTTACCGTAGCTACGGAACCGTAAAGTGTGTAGTTGTCGTCGTCATCGTCGTCGCAAGAGGTCATGAAGAGCGTGGCGAAGATTGCGGCCATCGCGAATAGTGATACATACTTTTTCATAATTAATTTCTTTTTATTTATGGTTATAACTGATGTTGCGCTGTATAACGCTTTAATCTTTATTATAAACGTTTTTCTTCCTAAAAAGATTTATGAAAAAGTAAGATTATGTTACTTTTTGTTCTAAAAAAAATTAATACGTGTATTGAGGTTGGTTATTTCGGTGTTTTTATAGTTTTGTTTAACGTTGATATGATTTCCTGTGCGGCACGATTTGCTGCTCCGGGTGCACCTAACCGGTGAAGTATGGTTTCGTAGCCTTTCTGCATTTCGGAACGTGCGGTTTTGTTATTCAAGATTTGGTTTAGTTCGTATACCATGTTAGATGGGGAGAAGAGGTGGGCGACTAATTCTTTTACGACTTCTTTGTTTGCTATCAGATTGACAAGCGATATGTAGGGGATGCTCAGTATGTGTTTAAAAAGTTCGTACGTGAACCGTCCGCCGCCAATTTGATAGCATACTACTTGCGGCGTTTGTAACAAGGCGGTTTCAAGGGTTGCCGTTCCTGATGTAACGAGTGCCGCTTCGGATTGTTGTAATAAGCGGTATGTTTTGCCGAATACGACGGATATGTTTGTATTTGCTATTATGGGGGCATAGAACGATTCTTCTATTCCCGGTGCGCCGGCAATAACGGCTTGGTATTCGGGGAATTCGGATACGGCTTTTATCATATCCGGCAGGTTGGCTTTTATTTCTTGCCGTCGGCTACCGGCTAAAAGCGCGATTATCGGTTTTTCATTCAGATTATTTTCGTTACGGAATTCTTCAAAGGTTTCGTTTGCGAGAGGGCGTGCCGATAGCTCGTCTACTGTCGGATTACCTACATACGTTACAGGGAAGTTGTGCTTTTTGTAAAAGTCTACTTCGAAAGGAAGGATGCACAACATCAGGTCGATGTATTTTTTTATGGCTTTGATGCGGTATTCTTTCCATGCCCATATTTTGGGCGAGATGTAATAACATACGGGTATATCGAGTGTTTCTTTTATGAATTTCGCTATTTTGAGGTTGAATCCCGGATAGTCGATAAGTATGACTATGTCAGGTTGATAAGCCGTAATGTCTTTTTTGCATAAGCGAAGATTATAGAAAACCTTGTTTATGTTTGCAATAACGGAAATAAAGCCCATAAAGGCCATTTCTCGATAGTGTTTTACTAATTTACCGCCTTGCGCTTGCATCAAATCTCCTCCGAAAAAACGGAAATCTGCTTTCGGATCTTGTTCTTTAATAGCGCGCATGAGGTTGGATGCGTGCAGGTCTCCGGAGGCTTCTCCTGCTATTAAATAATATTTCATACGGGTTGTTTATGGATAAGCGAAAGTAGTGCTTTTTATTTTATAAAAAAAATATCGTGTTAAATATGTAGTTGTTATTTGTTTTCAATGAGATATTTATTATCTTTAAAACCAATTTTCCGGTAGGTATGAATATAGATTCAGATTTATTCAAAATTAATCATCGTCGGATCAAGCTGAAACGCGGAAGGAAATTAATTGCTGAACCGTTATTGTCAGATTGTGTTTTTCGGCGGTCTGTTATCCTTTTAGTAGAATATACTTCTTCCGGAAGTATGGGATTGATGTTGAATAAGCCGTCAGGGATTGACTTGCGGCAAATAGTCCCTTCTGTGGGGGGTGTAGAAGAGTCTGTTCCTATTTTTATTGGAGGGCCTGTGGGCAGTAATCGTCTTTTTTATATACACAAATTGGGGCATATTATTCCAGATGCGGTGAAGTTGAGCGATGGACTGTTTATAAATGGAAATTTCGATTCGATTATCGCTTATATAAAAAGCGGGAATCCTGTAAATGAGAATATTCGATTTTTCTTGGGATATTCCGGTTGGGAAGGCGGTCAATTAGATGCGGAGATAGAAGAGGGGGTATGGGTGGTATCTCCGTATAAGGAGGTGGATTTGGGCGCTTGTATTGCAGGTGAGCCGTATTGGAATAATGCCGTGCGGGAGATGGGGTCGGAGTATAAGGTTTGGTTGAGTTTTCCGAAAGTTCCTTGGTTGAATTGAATTTTTTCTTTTATAAGATATTTTTTCTATGGGGATAGAATGAAAAGAAAAAAGCCGAAATTTATTTTCGGCTTTTTGTTATCTTGTTTCAGAACTGTTATTTCTTTTTGTTTTGCATGTGTTTTTGATAACGGCTCATGAATTTGTCTACGCGACCTGCGGTGTCAACCAATTTTTGTTTGCCTGTATAGAACGGGTGTGAAGAACTGGTGATTTCTAATTTTACTAACGGGTAAGTTACTCCGTCGATTTCGATAGTTTCTTTTGCGTTAATTGTAGAACGTGAAATAAAAATATCGTCATTCGACATGTCTTTGAAAACTACGGGACGGTAGTTTTCAGGATGGATTCCTTTTTTCATCGCTATATCTTTTTTTAATTGTTATTCATTTCTAACGCGTTGGTAGCGCGTGTTCGTATCTCTGTAATGGCGTGCAAATTTAGCGATAAGTTTTTATATACAAAACTTTTATTGAAGTTTAATCGAAAATTTTAGTTTGAAAAGTATTTTTCTTATTGTCGTAATGCCGGATTTAAAAATTGTTCTACGTTTAATTTTTATTGTTTTATGCCGGTTTATTATATTTGATTTAACAGAAAGTTATTGTATTCGGCCTCTATTTCGGAAATGCTGATGCCTAATAAACGCATTTCTTTAAATATGGCGGGAAGTGTGTCGTTTATGAATTGTCGGCGTCTTAGTAGCTGTATTTGCGTCAAAGCCTGCGGTGCTATGAAATACCCTATTCCTCGTTTGTTGTAGATGATTTCTAAATTTTGCAATCGTTCATAAGCTCGCATAACGGTATTGGGGTTTACTTCGAGCTGTATTGCCAATTCGCGAACAGAAGGTATGCGGCTTTCTGTTTTGTAGAGGCCTTGCAGTGTTTGCGAGCAGATGTAATCGGCTATCTGTATGAATATGGGTTGTGTATTGTTGAATTCCATAAATTATAAAATTTGTTTTGTTTTTAATTTGTAAAACGATGCACTTATTATACCGATAGCAAGTAAAATATAAAAGTAGGGAGATAAAAATATGGTTTGCCAAAGTGTTGAATCTGTTTTAGAAAACAGGTATCTCATGAAAAAAATGAAGATTACCGTAGAGCAAATATAAAGTAACATGAAAATTGAAGACTTTATCCATTGATTACTCGTAATTATGGTACAGAGGAAAGCCGCAAGAAAGCAGAGCGCAGGTAATGTTATCAACATGCAGATAAACTGCCCAATGCTGTAATGAGATAATTGTTGGTCTTGCGAGAGTATGTTCAGAGGGTTAAGTAAACATGTATTTTCTGTTTGGATGAACGGGCTAATTTGAAATATTTCTGTTATAAAGGAATTTGCGAGTAAGAGTAGTATAAATCCTATGTAATAGGCCGCAATAGATATGACGAGGTTGGTTGCGAGGGTCATGAGCATGGCTATCAAACGTTCTTCTGTTCGGGACGGAATAGTGAAAAATGTAAAACCGTTATTATATATGGCGGTTTGTATTAGTTTCAGCCCCATAATTTGCGATATGGTTGTTACCGATATGAAGGTGAGAAGCTGTGAGACAAAGAAATTGTCGATTGGCAGAAAAATCATAAAAGATAGTGTTATGCTAATGGCTATAACCGGCAATGTTATAAACCATTCTGACGACGTTTGCCAGATACTGCGATATATGTTGAGCGTGCGGATAATGCTGAATGATGTTTTCATAATAAAAACTGTTAGCGGTTGTTTGTTAATATTGCGATAATCTCCTCTTGTTTAGAAATGACAGCGTTGAACAGCAGTTCGAGATCGACAGGCGTTTCTTCGTTCGTAGTGTTTTCTATTATGCCGATAGTTCCCAACGGAGACGGTTGGCGATATATGGGAGTCTCGTCATTCATTATTTTGCGAAAAGATAATTTTTTGGAAATATCTGAAAGATTCTCGTTCAAAACAATGTTCTGTTTGTCAAGAATAATGACAGCATCTATCAGGCTTTCTAAATCTCGTACTTGATGCGTGGATATTATAACAGTTCTTTTATCGTTCATGATTGAAGCCAGTAATTGCCGGAAAATGCTTTTCGAGGGAATATCCAATCCGTTTGTCGGTTCGTCCAATAACAAAATGGGCGTGTTAGTACCGAAAGCCAAAGCGATAGCCGCTTTTTTACGTTGTCCCAGAGAAAGAGACTTCAATTCGCTTTCCGGAGATACTTCGAAAGCCTTTAAAGAGCGATAACATATCTCTTTATCGAAAGATTTATAAAACGAAGCATACATATTAATGTATGTTTTTACTTTTACAGACGGAAAATAAGGCTCTTCCGGTAGCAGGTATATGGAACTTAAAACGCTCAGAGACCTGTTTCTCGGTTCTTCACCGTTCACCAAACACGTTCCGCCGTCCGGGAAAATCAGTCCGCAGATTAATTTAAGCAAAGTAGTTTTGCCCTCACCGTTTTTTCCTAATAACCCGTAAATGTATCCCGGCCTAATATCCGAGTTTATTTGTTTGAGAACGGTCTTTTCCCCGAAAGCACGAGAGATATTTTTTAATTGTATCATATTACTACTGTATTAGTGAAATATTACACTGCAAAAATATGTAGTTTTTTTTGTTTACCAAATGTTTTCTCGTTTTTTTTATGAATATGAATGGGATGAAAATTTTGATGTTTGGGATGTGGTTGTATTTTGTATATCAGTTGTATTTTGTATATCAATAGTATATAGAATTATGAAAAAATATTGTTGACAAGAAAAAATATAAAATGGAGATGAAAGAATTATTTTTTTTGATGATATGACGGTGTTACGAGTTGAAATTTCTACCTTTGCAAAAAATTTACCTTAATGAACGATATAACGTCTTTAAACAAAGCCGCCGACAATATTAGAATTTTGTCGGCATCTATGGTCGAAAAAGCAAAATCCGGACATCCGGGCGGCGCTATGGGCGGCGCGGATTTTATAAATACGTTGTTTGCGGAATATTTGGTGTATGATCCGCAAGATCCGCTGTGGATAAACCGAGACCGCTTTTTTCTAGATCCGGGACATATGTCGCCGATGCTTTATTCCGTATTGGCTTTGGCTGGAAGATTTACATTAGATGAGTTAAAAAATTTCCGTCAATGGGGTAGTGTAACGCCCGGTCATCCCGAAGTAAACCAAGCACGAGGTATTGAAAATACATCCGGTCCGTTGGGGCAGGGACATGCAATGGGTGCGGGAGCGGCCATTGCCGAACGTTTTTTGTGCGCCCGTTTCGGAGAATGGATGAGCCATAAAACTTATGCGTTTATTTCCGATGGAGGTATTCAGGAAGAGATTTCGCAAGGTGTAGGCCGTATAGCCGGTTATTTGGGGTTGAGTAACTTTATTATGTTCTTCGATAGCAACGATGTACAGTTGTCTACCGATACGGATGCCGTAACGTTTGAGGATACCGCTAAAAAGTATGAGGCGTGGGGCTGGAACGTGATGACTATAAACGGAAATGATATTGCTGAAATTAGAAAAGCGTTGGATGCGGCTATTGCCGAAAAAGAACGTCCGACGTTGATAATCGGTAAAACCGTTATGGGTAAAGGTTGTCTTACTGCTGACAATCAATCGTTCGAGGGTATGTGCTCTACACACGGACAACCGCTGAGCGCTGCCGGTGTTTCGATAGAAAATACCATTAAAAATTTAGGTGGAAATCCCGATAATCCTTTTGTGATTTTCGATGAGGCTAAAAAAATATATGCCGATCGTGCCGAAGAGTTGAAAAAAATCGTTGCGGAAAAACGTGCGGAACAAGCTCGTTGGGAAAAGGAAAATCCTGAACTGGCCGTATTGTTGAAAAAATATTTTGCGGGCGAGGCCCCCGAAATAGATTATGCTTCTATTTCCGTTAAACCCGATCAGGCTACCCGTACGGCATCTTCTGCCGTGTTGAGCGTTTTTGCCAAAGAGGTAGGCAATATGATTGTTTCTTCTGCCGACCTTGCCAATTCCGATAAAACGGACGGTTTCTTGAAAGGGGGAAGCCGAGCATTTAAAAAGAATGATTTCGGAGGAGGATTTCTTCATGCAGGCGTAGCCGAATTGACAATGGCCGCTATGATAAACGGGATGGTTCTACATGGCGGGATAATAGCTGCTTGCGGAACGTTTTTCGTGTTTTCCGATTATATAAAACCTGCTGCCCGTATGGCTGCATTGATGCGACTGCCTATAAAATATGTATGGACGCACGATGCTTTCCGAGTGGGAGAAGACGGACCTACGCATCAACCTATCGAACAAGAAGCGCAAATCCGTTTGCTCGAACAGGTAAAGAATCATGCGGGAAAGAACAGCATGTTGGTACTTCGTCCGGCAGATAGCGCAGAGACAATTGTTGCGTGGAAAATGGCGATGGAGAATATTGATACGCCTACTGCGTTGATTCTGTCGCGACAAAATGTCAAAGATTTGCCTGCCGTGTCGGGTAATCGTTATCAGGAAGCGTTACAGGCGGAAAAAGGTGCGTACATTTTAATGAAAGATGAAAATCCGGATGTGATATTGGTAGCTAACGGTTCGGAAGTTTCTACGTTAGTTACGGCTGCTCCGTTGTTGAAAGAGTTAGGTATACAAGTGCAAATAGTATCGGTTCCGTCGGAGGGATTATTCTTTAACCAACCGGATAGCTACCGAGAAACGGTAATCCCGTCTGATAAACCGGTATTCGGACTGACGGCCGGATTGCCTTCGGCATTATATCGTTTGGTAGGCCGAAACGGAGTAGTGTTCGGTTTGGATCATTTCGGATATTCCGCTCCTTATCAGGTGCTTGATGAGAAATTCGGATTTACGGCCGAGAATGTTTGCGCCCAAGTGAAAGATCTATTGAGAAAATAGTATTTACTTATAATAAAAGTATAGTTTTAGAAAATATATCAATATGGAAGGAAGTGAATAGCTTCCTTCTTTTTTTGTATTAGTCCGATGGATATAAAGAGAATTAATAAAAGAAAGGAGTAGTATCGGTTTCGACATTGCTTTTTGTTTTGAAAAGAGAAAAGGCTATCTCAACTTTATTTCGAGATAACCTTTGAAGTATATATATCAACAATGGAAAAGTGTAGTTATTATTGGGCATTGGTTGTTTTGGCATAGATGACAATCTCGTCCAATATGGTTTCTTTTAAATTCAACCCGATATTTCCCAGAGAAATTTGTTTTGTCGAGTATACGGTAACCGGTTTGTATATAGGTTCGAATCCGATATATGAAATACGTACCATGTATTGTCCTACCGGTACATTGGAAAAGGTAAATTTCCCGTTTTGGTCGCTTAATACGATTTTTTGGACAGTGTTATTGTCTTGTGCATCTAAAAGTTGTACGGTGGCTTCGGCAAGAATGGTATTTTCAGCAGTTATTACAGTTCCGTCGATAACGGTTTTTTCTTGTAGACTTTGGGCAGGTAAATTTATACTTAAACATGGAAGCATAAACAAAGTGGCGAGGATAATTGACTTAATCATAATTGTATAATTTAAAAGATTCAACATTTCTTATTTGTTTTATTTACTTCTTTGACTTCTGTGAAATGATTTGGTTTAACGATTTGGATTTAAATTAACATAAATAAGTGTTGTGGGGGTAATAGATTTTTATAACAATCTGTTAGCGAAGTACGTCTATATCAGCTTTTGTGTGTATATTTGCACGTAAAATCCATAAACAAACGCTAACATTTTATGAAGGAAATTATCAGAGTATTAAGTCGATTTGTACCTCCATATAAAAAATTTCTTGTTTTAAGCATATTGTTTAATATGCTGTCTGCCGTATTTACGTTGGTATCGTTCAGCGCTATCGGTCCTATTCTGAAAATGTTATTTAAGGTGCAGGAAGATACGGTATTCGATTATATGGACATAAGTTTAGACGGGGTACATTCTGTTAAAGAGGCTATTTTGAATAATGTCAATTATTATTTGTCGTTACAAATTCAACAATCGGGTACGCAATATGTCCTTTTTATGGTGGGGTTGTATCTGATTGTGATGACATTCTTTAAAACGGCAAGTGCGTATTTGGGATCATATTTTATGATACCTATCCGCACGGGAGTGGTACGGGATATTCGAAATTCATTGTTTAAGAAAATACTGTCTTTACCTATCGGTTTCTTTACGAGCGAGCGGAAGGGGGATGTTATGGCGCGTATGACAGGTGATGTGGCTGAGGTGGAAAATTCTATCATGGCATCGTTGGATATGCTGTTTAAGAATCCGATATTGATATGTTTTTATCTGGCGGCTATGCTTATTATCAGTTGGAAGTTGACGGTTTTTGTGCTAATTCTGTTGCCGTTGAGTGGTTATATTATGGGTACGGTAGGGAAAAAACTGAAAAGAACATCTGCCGTAGGGCAACAACAATGGGGAGAGTTGATGTCTCAAATAGAAGAGACACTCGGAGGGTTGCGTATTATCAAGGCTTTTTGCGCTGAGCATAAAATATTTGGCCGTTTTTTAAAATCGAACGAAGGTTTTAAACGTACCATTAACCGAATTAGCAGCCGTCAGGCATTAGCTCATCCGATGAGTGAGTTTCTGGGTACTATTACAATCGTCATTGTTTTATGGTATGGCGGTTCGTTGATTTTGAGCGGCGATAGCAGTATCGATGCCTCGTTGTTTATTGTTTATCTTACTATTTTTTATAGTATTATCAATCCGGTAAAAGAGTTTTCAAAAGCGGGATACGCCGTTCAACGGGGATTGGCTTCGATAGATCGTATTGATAAAATATTAACGGCTAAAAATCCAATTGTTAGCCCGAAACATCCGGAACAAATCGAGACGTTGTCCGATAAAATAGAATACAGGAACGTTTCATTTAAATATAATACCGAATGGGTTATTAAGGATGTAAACTTGACTATCAAGAAAGGACAAACAATAGCGTTGGTA
>JAFUKV010000083.1 GCA_017467745.1 Bacteroidaceae bacterium
ATAAACAATGCGGGTTATATTATGCTGCCTCCATGTGCTGAGAGACATCTCCTCCGGTGCATATTTTTTAAAGCTGTCAGCATCCGGAAACTTTGCCGGACGATCCGGATAACGGATATAATCTAAATGAACGCCGTCTATATTGTAATTGTAAACAATCTCTTTTACTATTTTAGATAAGTATTCTTCTGTTTCAGGATGTCCGGGATCTAAATACCATTCTCCATTTAACCTTTTGCATATAGATTTATGTTTTGCTACAACAGAGTTTTTTCCATGTGCCTTGATTTGGCTTTCGCTCCCCAACGGTATACATACCATCCAAGCATGGCATTCCAATCCCCGTTCGTGGCATGCTTCAATTGCAAAAGCAAACGGATCATAACCGGGTGATTTGCCGCTTTTCCCTGTCATAATATAATTCCAAGGTTCATAAGCGGAAGGGTATATTACATCACCTCGTAGCCGTACTTGAAAAAGGACGGTGTTCATGTTCAGATTCTTGATAGAGTCTAATATCTGACAAAGTTCTTTCTGTTGAGACAGTATGTCTTGTTTGCTTTTTACCGGAGATGTAGGCCAATCCAATCCCCAATTGGTAGTAATCCATACAGCTCTGATTTCGTATTTGCTTTGAGCGGCGGTTTCCTGTATTGCAACAATGAAAATAAAGAAAAATATAATCTTTCGGAACATATTGTTTTTAAATTCGAAACAAAGGAACAAATAATATTGAATCCGAACAAATTTTTAAATTATTACTCCGTAAAATTAATATTGTGTTATTGTCTTATATTGATGTTACTTTTTAAGAGGAGTAAAAGCGTATATTTACATTACGTATAATATGATTTGTAAGTAATTGGGAGAAGTGTCATTTTAGTAACGTAAAAAAGGAACTGTATTTGCAGTTCCTTTTACGTTATATATAGTTGATAAACTAATCTAAATTATTTAGATTTTGCGCTATTTCTTCATCTGATAAAGAATAGTTTTGCAAGTCTCCGCTGAAATACTTATCGTATGAGGGAAGATCAATCATACCGTGT
Source organism: Bacteroidaceae bacterium (assembly GCA_017467745.1). GTDB lineage: Bacteria > Bacteroidota > Bacteroidia > Bacteroidales > CHK158-818 > Gallibacteroides. Next base: position 1,050 of record JAFUKV010000083.1, read on the forward strand.
CCGGATAAGTTAAATAATATAGTTTTTTGTTTGCCTTCTAATTTTGCTTGATTAGCTTCGTTTATCGCTGTTGCGATAGCGTGGCAGGATTCAGGCGCAGGGATAATTCCTTCGGAACGGGCGAATAAAACTCCGGCTTTAAAGCTATCTAATTGATTAATATCGACCGCTTCTATAAGATTATCTTTTTTCAATTGCGAAATAATCGTACCCGCTCCATGATAACGCAATCCGCCGGCATGTATGTTGGCGGGAGCGAAGTTATGTCCTAACGTAAACATAGGCAACAGAGGTGTATAACCAGCCTCGTCGCCGAAATCGTACCGGAATTGTCCGCGTGTTAATTTGGGACACGATGCGGGTTCTGCTGCGATAAGGCGTGTTTTTTTGCCTTCAAGTATATTGTGGCGTAAAAACGGGAATGAAATCCCGGAGAAATTAGATCCTCCGCCGAAACATCCGATAACAATGTCGGGATATTCGCCGGCCTTTTCCATTTGTTTTTCTGCTTCAAGACCGATAACTGTTTGATGCAGTGAAACATGATTCAGTACACTTCCTAATGTGTATTTACAGTTAGGTGTGCTCGTGGCCAGTTCGATAGCTTCGGATATGGCACAGCCTAAACTTCCTGAGTAGTTGGGATTTTCAGTTATTATTTTTCGTCCTGCTTTTGTCGACATACTGGGAGAAGCCACAACTTGCGCTCCCCAAGTTTGCATCATCATGCGGCGGTAAGGTTTTTGTTCATAGCTTACCTTTACCATATAAACGGCGAGTTCCAAACCAAAAAATTTAGCAGCAAAAGACAATGCGCTACCCCATTGTCCGGCTCCTGTTTCAGTTGTGATATTGGTGATACCTTGTTCTTTACAATAATATGCTTGGGCTATGGCCGAATTCAGTTTATGAGAACCTGCCGGACTGACACTTTCGTTCTTGAAATAAATATGTGCCGGAGTATCCAATGCTTTTTCCAATCCGTAAGCCCGTACCAACGGAGTAGGGCGGTATATTTTATATAAATCTCGTACAGGTTCGGGAATTTCTATCCAAGCGTCGGTTTGATTTAATTCTTGTTGCGCTAACTTTTCAGCAAAAATAGGATAAAGGTCTTCCGGAGTGAGTTCTTTTTTTGTAACCGGATGCAACATAGGCATCGGCTTGTTTTTCATATCGGCAACAATATTATACCATGCCGTAGGAATCTCGTTTTCGTCGAGAAAAATTTTTTTTGTAGTCATTAGTATAAAATGATTGAATATTTAATTTTGAAACAAAGTAACGTAAAAATATTGTTATATAGAAACGTATCTTTGTTAAATGTATTGTTCTTACTCTTTTTTCATCATACTTTGGCTTTGCAACTGCTCTTCGATAGGGTCATCGTATTGATTTTGAAGACGTGCCAGCTCTTGGCGCAACTCATTTTTAACATCCTCATATCCTGCATGATTATAGAGATTATTCATTTCTTGCGGATCGTTTTGTAAATCGTACAATTCCCATTTGTCTATATCATTATAAAAATGAATCAGTTTGTATCGTTCGTTTCTGACTCCGTAATGCCGTTTTACAGCGTGTTCGGCCGGATATTCATAATAATGGTAGTATAACGATTTTCGCCAGTCTTTCGGATTTTCTCCTTTTAACAGCGGCAGTAACGATTCTCCTTGAATATCATCAGGTACATTTGCGCCTGGAAGTTACGAAAAGAGTGTATTTTATTGGAAATGAGCGTATGTTAATCGCTCATGATAGTAATAGGTTACGATTTAGTTAGTTATCTGCTGCATTATTC
>JAFUKV010000084.1 GCA_017467745.1 Bacteroidaceae bacterium
AGAGAAATCATCGTTGGCTGCTATTTGTAAAACTTCCTGACCTTCGGCAGCATTCAGAAACTCACCTTTTTCGTTCAATAATTTAAGCGCGTTCCATTGTTTGGGATTATGGCTGGCGGTAAGGATTATCCCTCCGCATGCGTTTTCCATTGTTACGGCTAATTCGGTAGTAGGGGTAGTTGCTAAACCGATGTTTATTACATCGAATCCCATACCGGTTAAAGTGCCGATTACGGTATGCAATACCATTTCTCCCGAGATGCGGGCATCTCGGCCTACAACGATTTTATTGCTTTTTACGGTAGTGGTTTTTCTGATAAATGTTGCGTAAGCTGCCGTAAATTTTACGATATCCAGCGGATTCAGGCCTTCTCCTGTTTTACCTCCGATAGTACCTCGTATACCGGATATGGATTTAATTAGTGCCATGTTTGTTTATATTTGATAATTTTGTATCTGAATTTATTCTTCGATAGGTACCTCTTTTACGAATTTAGTATATTTGAGATGTAGCAATACGGGAACCACATTACTGTAATTAACGGTAGAACCGGTTTTTGACGGTACTATTAAATTGATTACACTTTCTTCGCCTACATATTCCAGAGGTTGAGCTACGGCGGTTCCGATGTCTGACATTGATGAGGTTTGACCGTATATAAAATAAATATTGGTAATCATACTACTCCAATTTATGTCGGTTTCGACATTAGTCAGCAGGTTTGTTTGTGTATAACGAATATATACGTCTTCTCCAGATAAGGCTTTTAATTCTGGATTAGGATTTTCGAGTACTTGCATATAAACTCCGTTTTCTAAGGCGTAGAATACGTCAGGATCGTAATTGTTGTCCTCCGGTATTTTATCTACGACAGTTTTGCCTTTTAAGTAAGAACGGATAGCTTTTCTTTCGTCTTTCAACATATCTGAGTAGCTTTTTTTGTCGCTGCATGATGTGCCTAATATAATAAGCGCCAATAAAAAAGTTAGTGAAAATACTTTTTGTTTCATTTGTATTTTTGAATATTGTTTTTGTTGTAATTGATTAGTTAATCTCGGATTTTAAATAAGTGTCGTATTGGGGCAGTAGTTTTACGAAACGAGCGATAATTTCGTCCATAGTACCGTAAAATTCTCCTCCTGCCGCATTCATATGGCCACCGCCGTTGAACCATTCTTCCGCTACTTTATTTGCAGGGAAAGTTCCTTTTGAGCGTAATGAAACTTTGATGAAATTGTTTTCTTCACGGAAAAAAGCGGAAAAAATAATGCCGGGTATACTTAACGGAACATTTACCAGACCTTCGCTGTCGCCTTTTTGGTAGTGATATTTCTTCAATTCATCTTTTGTAAGAGTAATCATGGCTGTATGATGCGGTTCGAAAATAGTCAGTTTTTCATTGATGGCAAAGCCGTTCAACCTTAGTTTGTCTAATGAATTGGTGTTGCATACTTTGGCGTATAGTTCGTCTTTGTTGATACCTTTTTTTATTAATTCCCCTACGATGAAATACATTTCCGGTTTGTTCGAATTGTATGTAAAGTTTCCGGTATCTGTCATCATGCCTACGTAAATAGCGTTTGCGCTGTTTAACGTAAGATATTCGAACATACCCATTCTGCAAATTAATCTGAAAACCAGTTCGCATGTTGAAGATACTTCGGGATGCGAAATAGTAACGTCGCAAAATGATTCCGGATTTAAATGATGGTCTACCATTACTTTTTTTGCGCATGCTTTCCGTATGGGTTCTTCCATTTTGTCTAATCTGGACAACGCGTTGAAGTCAAGGCAAAATATTAGCTCTGCTTTGTCTATTAATTCTTGTGCATATTCGGGGTATCGGGCGTAGATAAGGATGTCTTTTACGCCTTTTAAAAATAAAAGGTCTTTCGGTAAACTGTCAGGAACAATAACCGTTACTGTTTTTCCTATTTCCTCTAAAAAATGATAGAGCCCTAATGATGAACCGATGGCATCTCCATCCGGTGAAACATGGCAAACGATAACAATATTTTCGTGTTTGTCAAGCAGTTTTTTTACTTGCTGAATACATTCTTCGAGTATGATCTTGGAAATCATCGATAATTTTTTTACAATCAACACGCAAAGTTAAGAAAAATGTCGAGCCTTTTGCTTTTTCGCCTCTTTTTTCTTTCTCTATATACAAATCAATGTATTTTTTATGATTAAAAATTCGTAAAGCATTATCTTTGCTTTTAAATATTGGATATATTTATTGCAATTGAATTTTATTTTAGATTTTAGAGTTTTATGAAAAAAGTTACTATCGTGTTTTTTTCTTGGCTGCTTTGCGTAATGGCCATCCATGCACAAATGTTAGAACCTGTGAAATGGACTATTAAAATGGTTCCGGTAGAAAAGAACTTGTTTGATATTTCGTTTCAGGCTAAATTAGAAGCCGGATGGCATTTGTACGATGTAAATTTGCCGGAGGGAGGGCCTATCGCTACTTCTTTTACGTTTGAAAAAACTGAGGGCGTTAAATTAGTGGGAGGCATAACCACATCTTCTCAGCCGAAGAAAGCGCATGATGTTTCGTTTAATATGGAGTTGAGTTGGTTTGAAAACGAAGTAACGTTTTTACAACGTGTTCAAATTACCGATAGTGTGAAGATGGATATAACGGGATATATCCGTTATATGGTGTGCGACGATCAAAATTGTATGCCGCCTACCGAAGAGCCGTTTTCTTTTACGCAATTACCGGATGCTTCTGTATCGGCAGAGGCAAATACGGTAAAACCGGCAAATGAGAAAATAAATGCTCTGCCTTCATTTGCCGAGAATCGTTGGTGGACGCCTGTTGTTTCACAGATGCGGGCATTGGGTGAAAGAAATGTTACTTCCGATACATCTATATGGTTGATTTTCTTTTACGGTTTTGTCGGAGGGCTTCTGGCTTTGCTTACACCGTGTGTGTGGCCTATGATTCCTATGACGGTCAGTTTTTTCTTGAAAAGAACAAAAAGCAGAAAAAAATCTATTCGAGACGCTTTTTCTTATGGATTAGCTATCGTTGTTATTTATTTAGCTTTGGGATTGTTGATTACATGGATTTTTGGAGCGAATGCTTTGAATGCGCTTTCGACCAACGCTATCTTTAATATTTTGTTTTTTGCTTTGCTGGTGTTATTTGCTGTTTCATTTTTCGGAGCGTTTGAATTGGCATTGCCTTCAAAATGGACAACGAAATTAGATAGTAAAGCCGATACTACTACCGGATTGATTAGTATCTTTTTTATGGCTTTTACGTTGGTGTTGGTATCTTTCTCCTGCACTGGGCCTATTATCGGAACGCTGTTGGTTCAGGCGGCTTCTATGGGAGCTATGGCAGGACCGGCATGGGGAATGTTCGGTTTTGCTTTGGCGTTATCTATTCCTTTTAGTTTGTTTGCTATCTTTCCGTCATGGTTACAGCAGATGCCTAAATCGGGCGGATGGCTCAATTCCGTGAAAGTTGTGCTGGGTTTCTTGGAATTGGCTTTGGCTTTGAAATTTTTATCGGTAGCCGATTTGGCTTATGGATGGCGTATTCTCGATCGCGAAGTATTTCTTGTTTTGTGGATCGTTATATTTATGTTGCTGGGATTCTATCTATTGGGAAAATTGAAATTATCGCATGATTCCGACTTGGCTTATGTAGGGGTTCCCCGCTTGTTTATGGCCATCGTGTCGTTTGCTTTTGCGCTTTATATGGTTCCCGGTTTATGGGGTGCTCCTCTTAAAGCGATAAGTGCATTCGCGCCGCCTTTGTATACGCAAGATTTTAATCTTTATAAAGGAGATGTGCATGCTGCTTTTACCGATTATAACGCTGGTATGGAATATGCAGCGCGCGAAAGAAAACCTGTTCTGGTAGATTTTTCAGGATACGGATGTGTAAACTGCCGAAAGATGGAAGCGGCTGTATGGACAGATTCGCAAGTAAAAAATATTATTGATAACGATTATGTATTGATTACCTTAATGGTGGATGATAAAACGCCGTTGCCGCAACCTATAACGGTAGAGGAAAACGGTAAGCAGCGAACTTTGCGCACTGTTGGCGATAAATGGAGTTTTTTGCAACGATATAAATTTGAAACCAATACGCAACCGTATTATGTTTTGTTGGATAATGACGGGATGCCGTTGGCTCCGTCGTACTC
>JAFUKV010000010.1 GCA_017467745.1 Bacteroidaceae bacterium
AAATGGTTTGCTCGTTTTCCCACGTATTGCCTCCATCTTTGGATATAGCTCCCATGATTTTATATTCATGGACATTTTCTTTTCTCGGCCGTGCGTTCCATGTGTAAAACAGCCATCCGTTTTTCAGTTGCAACAACTCGGAGTTTGTATAGTTATACGTTTCGCTTTCACTCACTTTTATAGCGGGAAACCAATTTTTCCCTTCGTCTGCGCTTTTTCGTATCCATACAGCCGGGCCTTGACTGTAAACTAAACATAATTCTCCGCATGAGAGTTTCTTGACTCGTGCATAAACTCCTGTGTTTACGAATTTTCGGGATGAATAATCCCATTTAATTCGGGTTTGACCGTTTTGGCAGTAGGCGAAAACGGAAATTAAACAGAAATATGCAAAAACAATTTGTTTTCTCATACGGATGAATTCTTATAATTACGATGGTTTTTGCCGAAACTGATTTGGACTCTTGTATTAAAGATGATTCTTGGCTAAATAACGTTCTGCGTCCAAAGCCGCTTTACAACCTCCTGCCGCTGCGGTTACAGCTTGTCTGTAATGGGGGTCGGCTACATCGCCTGCCGCGAATACTCCCGGTACGTTTGTCGCCGTTGTTTCACCTTGTGTCTTAATGTACCCGATTTCGTCAAGAGCAATATAAGGTTTGAATATATCGGTATTCGGTTTGTGCCCGATAGCGAGGAATAATCCGTCTATGGCTAAGTCTGAATGGATTTCTTGGGGTGTGTCTTTGTATTTTACAATGTGTGCGCCCTCTACGCCATTTTCTCCGAACAATCCGGTAACTTGGGTTTCAAACAAAATTTCAATGTTACTTGCCTGCATTACGCGTTCTTGCATAATTTGAGATGCTCGTAGATAATTTTTCCGGACGATCAAATATACTTTTGATGCTAATTGAGATAGATAACCGGCTTCTTCGCAAGCGGTATCGCCTCCGCCTACCACGGCAACTACTTTTTTGCGATAAAAAAAGCCATCGCAGGTTGCGCAAGCGGAAACTCCCATTCCGGCGTATTTTGTTTCGTCAGATATTCCTAAATATTTAGCGGAAGCGCCGGTGGCGATGATAACCGTATCGGCTTCTATTGTTTGGTTATCATCGAAAGTTACTTGTAGCGGTTTCCCTGAAAAGTCGACGGATGTGGCAATACCCGAACGAATATCCGTACCGAACCGTTGGGCTTGTTTCCGTAAGTCTTCCATCATTTCCGTTCCGGAGATACCTTGTGGGTAACCCGGAAAATTTTCAATATCGGTGGTGGTAGTCAATTGTCCGCCGGGTTGTATTCCTTCGTATAAAATGGGATTCAAATTTGCTCTGGATGCGTAAATAGCAGCGGTGTAACCGGCCGGTCCCGATCCGATAATCAAGCATCGTACATGTTTTTTGTCAGCCATAATCTTTTTTGTTAGCGTAAATCGATAATTTCTGTTTGAGGATATTTCTTTTGATCAAAAACAAAAATATTTTTAGGATGGTTCATCCCTTCTTTATATGATGATACGGTTATTTTATTCCGGCTTTTGTTTTTGTTGACCATTTCTATGGACACAGGACGGTGTTTTTCTGTGTCTATTTCAAGAATAATTTTGTCGAGTTCATTCTTTTCTGTCTGGGTTAAAATAATTTTCTTTTTTTTCTCGTCAGAGGATTTCTCTGTTTTGCCGAGAGTGCAATTGAATCCGTTTTTGTATAATTTCAGTAAAACATATGGATTGATTGCTTTTAGTTCGTCTTCTGTGGGATTTGTTATATTAACTTCGTCGGCATCTACCAGCATAGCCCATTGGGTTGTTCCGTCAAACCATGTCAGAATATCGGGAGTAGAGAGAAAAAAGCGGTCATCTTGCATTTTCAGTTCTCCTTGAAAGTGGTTTTCTTCTCCATCCTCAGTCTGTATTTCAATAGAAAATGCGGCAGTGATACCGTTCGATTTTTCGTAATGTTTAGATACGTCGTCAAGTATTTCTATCGCTTTTGCGTCGCTTTGTGAAAAGGCGGTTGAAATGTGGAACAGGCATAAGGCGAAACTTATGCTGAATAGTATCTTTTTCATAACTGTTTTATCTTAGATTTTCCAAAATAGAGTCCAAATGTATGTCATCTATGACCAATACTTGTCGCGCTTTACTACCTTCGAAAGGACCTACTATGCCGGCAGCTTCCAGTTGGTCCATAATGCGTCCCGCCCGATTGTAACCGATAGAGAATTTACGTTGGATTAACGATGTAGAGCCTTGTTGATTTGCAACGATTAAGCGGGCTGCTTCTTCAAACATAGGATCTCGTTCTTTCAAGTCAACGGCGCCGATACTATCGCCTTCTCCGCTTTCACCTACATATTCGGGTAGCAGGTATGCTGTCGGGTAGGCGGTTTGTTGTCCGATGTAGTTGCACACCTCTTCTACTTCCGGAGTATCTACAAATGCGCATTGTACACGTATTAAATCACTGCCTTGCGAGAAAAGCAAGTCTCCCCGTCCTATCAACTGATTGGCGCCCGGACAATCGAGAATGGTGCGAGAGTCAATCATAGATGATACTCTAAAAGCGACACGCGCCGGGAAATTGGCTTTAATTACCCCTGTGATGATGTTGGTAGAGGGGCGTTGCGTGGCGATAATCATATGTATGCCGACGGCTCTCGCTAATTGAGCGATGCGAGCTATCGGAAGTTCTACCTCTTTTCCGGCTGTCATAATCAGGTCTCCAAACTCATCTACAATTACCACGATATAAGGCATATATCGGTGTCCGTTGTTCGGGTTCAACTTACGGGCAATGAATTTGGCGTTGTATTCTTTGATGTTGCGTGTGTGCGCTTTTTTCAGCAAATCATACCGGTTGTCCATCTCTTTGGTGATAGAGTTGAGAGTTTGTACCACTTTGGTTACATCCGTAATGATGGCCTCTTCCGCATCGGGTAGTTTTGCTAAAAAATGTTTTTCTATTGTAGAATAGATATTAAATTCTACTTTTTTAGGATCTACCAATACAAATTTTAGTTGTGCAGGGTGCTTTTTATATAAGAGAGAGGTAATAATGGCGTTCAGCCCGACAGATTTTCCTTGTCCCGTAGCACCGGCAACTAAAACGTGTGGCATTTTGCATAAGTCGGCAATAAAAATTTCGTTAGTAATGGTCTTACCCAGAGCAATAGGCAAGTCGTATTTGCACTCCTGAAACTTTTGAGAAGCGATAATCGATTGCATAGGAACCATTTGCGGATCTTTGTTAGGAACTTCAATACCAATGGTTCCTTTACCCGGTATCGGGGCGATAATTCTAATACCTAATGCAGCAAGGCTCAGGGCTATATCGTCTTCCAAGTTTTTGATTTTCGAAATGCGTACGCCCGGCTCGGGAATGATCTCGTATAATGTAATGGTAGGTCCTACGGTAGCAACGATAGAACTGATTTTTATGCCGTAGTGTTCTAATGTCTCGATAATTCTGTTTTTATTTTTATTCTGTTCATCCATGTCAACCTGTCGTTCGTGGTTATCGTATTTATTTAACAGGTCGAATGTCGGATATTTATAGTGAGACAAATCTAATGTCGGGTCGTATTCGCCCAATTCTTCACCATTGTAAAGCTCTTCTTCGTTAGTGATGACCTCCATTTCGATGTCTTTATTTTCTTCCGCAATTTCTTTTGGCGTTTCAGGTATAAATAGGTGGTCTTGCGGTTGAATGACCTCG
>JAFUKV010000011.1 GCA_017467745.1 Bacteroidaceae bacterium
AGACGACGAACGAATGTTCTGGCAAAGAGCGGAAGATCGTAACCGCGCAACAGCAGAATTATACAGACAATTAGGATTAGCTTCTTATGAAGCTATCGAGGCATTTGTCAGATATATACCGCTATAAAAAACTATCTTAAAAAATAAGAGACCTCTTTTTCAAGAGGCCTCTTATTTTTTATACTCAACGTTTACATGTAAAACTTATTTACAATAACTTTTCTTGACGTATTTCGCTTTACGTAAAAAAGAAAGGCTTCGCGCTATACTGGAAAAATGAGTCTGCCCCTTTCCAAATGCTTCTTGCTCTACAATAGCATACTGTAAACCTGCTATCTTCGCTTTGTCATAAATCGGTTCAAAATCTATCTTTCCACTACTACCGATCTCTTCTACATCTTTAATATGCCAAAGCAAAAAACGTCCCGGATACTTTTCCATATATGTTGTCGGGTCAACACCCGCCGCAAGCGCCCAATAAACATCTATTTGAAAAAATACTTTATCGGCATCCGTATTGGCAAGCATATAATCGTAAATCACCTTCCCGTCTATCATACGGAACTCTCCGCTATGATTATGATAGCCAAATTTTATTCCGGCTGCTTTACACTTTTCTCCAACAACATTGAAATAATCGCAAAAACGTTTCAATCCATCCAGACTTTCATATCCGACAGCACTCATCCACGGCTGAACGATATATTCAAATCCGGCGGCTTTATGTGCAACTATCGCCTCATCCCACCATTCCATACATTCGTCCCATGTTTCCTCATCGGGAACATCTTGCCCTGTATGAGAGGATATCAGCTTCATCCCACTCGCTTCCACCATATTTTTAAATACAATCGGATCGATTCCGTAGAATTTTCCATTCGAATATCCCGCCGCTTCAACAAAAGTATAACCTACAGCCGCAACAGAGTCTAACGTAGCCTTCACGTCCCGATTCATATCTTCGCGAACTGAATATAACTGTAATCCTATTTCCTTCTTCAATCCATCTGCTTCGATTCCGCTTCTTTTTTTAGCGAAAAGCTCAGGCACTGCCCATATCAGGCAAATAGACAAAACAGTTATCTGTAATAGCTTACACTTTTTCATGAATAAAAAAATTTAACCGCGAGTTATTTCTTCTTTATCTTTGTCCCAATACATCGTACGGCCTTCCAAATAAGCGCGTGTTCCCATATGGGCGGTAATAGCTTCTTCAAAAGCCTGATCAATATTGCAACTGGGGGTTAATCCTTGTCGAATACATTCCAGCCATTCGCGAATATGCAAATGTGTAGTATCATACCGTTTACCATTTACATAAGTATAAAGCAAACCTCGCTGAGCAAAATACAATTCGGTAGCCGACGTAAACCCATCGACATTGTCCGAACCCGGGACATAGGTATAGAACGGAATACCCGGTTTTATAATGCCTTCTTGTATCTTTTCCTTATAGCGAGTAGAATTGGCATCCACCGTAACCGTCAATGTTTCTCCAAGTTCCATAGATGCGTCATGTCCCATAATAACACGTCCGCGTTTACGACTGCTCGCCTGCGTCGCGCTATACATCAACGTTAAATCTCGATCGGGATATTCAAATGTCGTTGTCAGAACATCCGGAACAGTACGCCCGTCTTTAAAGAAATATATACCTCCCGATGAAGATGCGGAATGAGGGATACCCAATTCCATAATCTGATTGATTGCATCGAACTCATGCGTCAGCAAGTCGCCGCTTAATCCGGTACTATAATCCCACCAACAACGCCAACGGAAAAATCTTTCCAAGCTAAATTTATCAATCGGTTCAGGACCCATAAAACGTTCCAAACCGTTTGATGTCATATAATCGGTGTACTCTTTCCAGCGTTCAGGAGCGGGCATAAATTGAGACCAGTCTATCGTTTGTTCATTTCCGGTTTTATGGATATTATATACCCACGCTCCATTAGGAGAATTACGGTTTGTACAAACTTCTATCAAGTTTACTTGGCCTAAAATACCTTTATCTATAATTTCTTTCGCTTTGATATAACTATCGGTCTGGCGACCTTGATGTCCTAATTGAAAAGTAATACCGCTTTCTTTTACAGCTTGACGCACGGCATACGTTTCGGGGACAGTCCACGAAAGAGGCTTTTCTACATATACATGTTTACCGGCACGGGCGGCATCAATAGCCATCGTACTATGCCAGTGATCGGGAGCGGCAATGATAACTGCATCTATATCATCGGCGGCTAATAGCTCTTTATACGTTCTATAACGTTTCGGAGCCGTGCCGTATTTTCCGTCTACACCTTCCCGATAGATATTGGCGCAGGCTTTTACCGCCATATCCGCATACGTATCGAAAATATCACATACACCGGTAACCTCGATATTCAAATCATCCTGATTACGATAATTTTCATAACGAGTATCTTTTTTATTTTTCAAGGCAGCCTGTTTCCAACTTTCAAGTAATTCCGGGTCGGCAAATCCGGCAGCCCTCAACAATTGTTTTCCACGTATACCATATCCTATCACACCCAAACGATTTTTTTTCCCATCGGGTTGCGCCGGAATAATTTTCGGCTCGTGTTTTTCAAGACTGAAAACATCCTTTACATTACGTCTGCTCCGGTCATAACTCAACTTCTTATATGCACCATAAGCCATTGCTCCCAATACGGGAACAGTAGCCAGCGCTTTCAACACCTCGCGTCTCCCATCAGATTGCGGTTGCGACTGTTTTTTTTCTTCGTTTTCCTCAGCCATAACTATTCCTTGTTTTTTGAACATTTACAACACTTCCAAAGTCTGTCCACCCCAATAATCCGAGAAGAGGGGAACATTATCAGTACAATCAATGCGGCAATCTCTACCGTACTTTTGTCCAACCACAAGTACGATCCATCAAACGGCATGCCGTATTCCGCACCAATATAAGGTATATGGGAAAAATAGAAGAGACATAAAAAAAGGATGCCCCCGAAAGCTGCGCAACGGGAGAAGCATCCTAATATCAGTCCTAATCCAACCAATGTAAGCCCAACCATACAAATCAGGTTAGAGGCCTCTAACATCGTAGGATTACCCGCAATCCAATGGTAAAAATCGGCTAAAAAACCTTTCGCATCCATCAAATAACCGTAAGAAGACCATTTCGGGTTTAATATTTTGGCAATACCTTCGTATAAAAAGTGCCATCCGATAACGATCCGTAAAAATAACAATGCGGCTATTTGACCTTTGGAATAGGCATATTTATCATTTTTACACATTGAAAATAATCATTTCTATTGTTTATCTAAATCTTTAATTGTGATATTTCTGTACCACACATCATCTCCATGATCTTGGAGTCCGATATAACCTTCGTGATTTTCACCACCGCAGTTTAATAACAATTCATAAGCTTCAGGCCATTTATCTTTGCTGAACTTACTGTTATCCAACATTTCTTTCCATTTCGGAGTCCATAAGTGGTATTCAACAACTGCTTGATCATTCAAATAGTGAACAACTGTACCTTTATAGCATACGATTTTTGTTTTATTCCATTCTCCGGCAGGTTTTGCAGTTTGCGGTTTTGCAGGAATCATATCGTACAAAGAACCGGCTTTACGGTTACCGTCAACACCAAAATTAGCATCCGGATGACGTTCGTTATCCAATACCTGATATTCAGGAGCCGAAATATAAATCGGCTGACCGGGTATTTCTTGTGCCAAGATAAAGATACCAGAGTTACCGCCTTCTGAAATTTTCCATTCCAATTCCAACTCGAAATTTTTCAATTTGGTTCCGTAAATCAAATCACCGCCATCGTTTGATTGAGCTTCGCCGCCACCAGAACCGTTAAATTTGATCGCGCCATTATCAATAACCCAACGTCCCGGAACATCTTGACGGTTATATCCTCTCCAACCGTTAAACGTTTTACCGTCAAAAATAGCAACTTTACCATCATCTTTTTTGCCGTCGTCTGCTTTTTTAGCACCACCACCGCAACTACTCAGTGTAGAAACCGCTATAAGAGCAGCTCCTAAAAATTTAATTGAATTTTTCATTGTTAAATAATTGTGTTAAGTGTTTGATTATAACTAAAAATTACTGTTTCTTCTTCAACTTTCCCTATATGCACTTTTTATAAATCAAAATACGGGTGCAATTTAGTAAGTTTTTCTCATAAAAGAACTACGGAACGCTACTTTTTCCCTGTATTTGCTACTATTTTCGATGTTTTTCTATCAATTTAACGCAAATTACACTATTAAGATCGCACCTTCCCGTTATACCGCAAACTTAGATTGACAATTCAATAAAACCCACAAAAAGCCCAGAATATTCATAAAGAATCTCTTATATTTGCAAAAACAATAAAGTTTTCATATCTTTCGACAAATTATGCTTAATCTTAAAACTTAAATATTTCAACACAATGCAAAACAGAAGAGAATTCTTAAAAACGGCGTCAGCACTGCTTGCCGGAGGATTATTGAGCAACCAATTTTTAACCTCGTGCACACCCGCAGAAAAAAAACACATCGGTTTGCAAATGTACTCTTTACGCGATGATATCGGCGAACAAGGAGTACAAAAAGTATTGGAAATTATCTCTAAAATGGGATATGTAAATCTGGAAACAGCAGGTTACGGAGACGGAACTATTTACGGAATGAAACCCGCAGATTTCAAAAAAGCATGTAACGATCTAGGAATGAGAGCTACCAGCGCACACTTGTCAAGATTCATGTCCGACAACGAACAAGAAGATTTAGCTTGGTGGACAAAAGCAATAGAAACGCACAAAGAAGCGGGAATGAAATATTTGGTTATGCCGGTTTCTCCTTTAAATGAAAATTCTACTCTTGATGACATTAAACGTTACAGCGATTATTTCTATAAAATAGGATTAGCTGCTGCCGGTGCAGGATTAAAATTCGGCTACCACAACCACGACTATGAATTTAAACATATAGCCGGAGAAGATAAATGTATCTACGATTTGATGATAGAAAATACCAGCCCTGACCACGTATTTTTTGAAATGGATGTATATTGGGTAATGAGAGGCGGACAAGATCCGGTTGCTTATATGAAAAAATATCCAAATCGTTTCCCTGTTCTGCACATAAAAGACGAAACCGCTATCGGAGCGTCCGGAAAACTTGATTTCAACGGTATCTTCACACAAGCTTATGCCAACGGTATGAAAGATTGGTATGTAGAAGTTGAACGTTATGACACTACTCCTCAGGAAGACGTAAAGAAGAGTTATGATTTCTTAAACAACTCGGCTTTCGTAAAATAGACAATTATTTATTTAGAACGAAAAGCGCTCGACCATTTTCGGGCGCTTTTATTTTCTCTTTTCCAATTTAACTTTAAAACTACCCACACAATGCCAAAACCTATCTGCTTATTGTTGCTATTTCAACTCATATTATTTCCTATACATTCTCAAAAAACAGAAAAAATGATGTTCGGCGATACTTCCCGTACAGGAATACCTTTTTCAAAGGATCCGCATGTAGTCGATTTCAAAGGGCGTTATTTAATGTATTATTCTATCCCGCCTGAGAAAGGAAACCCCAACTCGGGTTGGAATATCGGCATTGCTGAAAGCAAAGATCTAATTCATTGGAAAAAAATAGGAGAGATAACTCCGCAAGCAGATGCGGAATATGAAAAAAAAGGATTGTGCGCTCCGGGAGCTTTGGTAAAAGACGGACAAGTAAACTTATTTTACCAAACATACGGAAATGGAAAAAACGATGCTATTTGCCATGCCGTATCTGACGATGGAATACATTTTCGCAGAAATCCCACTAACCCGATATTCCGACCTTCAGGCAATTGGAATTGCGGACGAGCTATCGACGCGGAAGTAATTAAATTCAAAAACCGATATTTTCTCTATTTCGCTACGCGAGACAAAGATTACAAAATTCAAATGCAAGGGATAGCCATAGCTCCCGAAAACACGCAATTTAACCGAGAAGATTGGAAACTCGCCGTCGATTCGTCAATTTTGTCTCCTCAACTTGCTTGGGAGGGGAAATGTATTGAAGGAGCCTCGATTATCCGAAAGAAAAACAAATTATATATGTTTTATGCCGGATCATACAACAATGCACCACAACAAATAGGCGTAGCCGTAAGTAAAGACGGAATTACATGGAAACGGCTATCGAACGAACCGTTTTTAAGAAACGGGAAACCGGGAGAGTGGAATTCAAGCGAATCAGGACATCCGCATATTTTTGCAGATAAAAGCGGCCGATCATTCCTGTTTTTTCAAGGGAACAACGATAACGGCAAAAGTTGGTATATATCCAACATAGAAGTTTTCTGGAAAAAAGGGAAACCGTACTTAAAAGACTAATAAAAAATATTGGTCGTCCGCTAAACGTGTTTAACCCCCTATTTTGATTGGCATTACTGCTTGACAAGCACTCGTTTAAGAATACTTATGGCTGTACGAGGAAAAAGAATGTTCTAACAAGGCTTTTTAGTTTTTGCGGACATCTATAAATAAAAAACGCGACTGATTTAGTCACGTTTTTTATTAGTCTTTTTAATTTTATTTAGATACCGCCTTCTTACGTGTAGAGGTAGTTGTTTTCTTCTTTTTCGCAGGGGCTTTCTCCTCGCTCTCCTTTATTATATCCATACACATGTCAAAAGTCAAAGAAGAAGGGTCTGTCACTGTTTTAGGCAATTTATAATTCGTTTTTTTATAACTTATATAAGCTCCGTAACGGCCATTCAAGACCTGTAATTCTTCATCTTCATCAAATGTTTTTATTAAGCGTTTGCTTTCTTGTTCCCGTTTAGCAAGAATCAACTCGATAGCCTCATCTAATGTAACAGACAAGGGTTGTAACTCTTTCGGCAACGAAACATATTTCCCATCATGACGGATATACGGACCGAATCGCCCTACACCCGCCACAACGACTTTTTCTTCAAATTCACCCAACGTACGCGGAAGTTCAAACAAACGCAAAGCCTCATCTAATGTAATAGTACTCATGGATTGACCTTTCAGCAAGGACGCAAACTGGGGCTTTTCCTCATCTTCTGCCAAACCCAATTGTACAAGAGGTCCGTAACGGCCAATCTTTACAGAAACAGGCCGTCCTGTTTTTGGGTCTACACCCAATACACGTTCGCCCACTTTCTTCTCCAAGCGCATAGACAACGCATCCGATACAACCGGATGAAATACTTTATAGAACTTGTCTATCATTTCCGTCCAATCCAATGAACCTTCGGCCACATTATCAAAATGTTTTTCAACATTGGCCGTAAAATTATAGTTAAGAATATCGGGGAAATACTCTGTCAAGAAATCGGTAACAACCATTCCGACATCCGTAGGAATAAGTTTTCCTTTTTCGGCTCCGGTTTTCTCTGTCCGCTTTTTATCCGAAATCTTCCCTTTTTTCAGCGTCAATACATCATATTCGCGCTCAACACCTTCTTTATCGCCTCTAACTACATAATCCCTTTGTTGTATGGTTGAGATAGTCGGCGCATACGTTGAGGGGCGACCTATACCCAATTCCTCCATTTTACGGACTAAACTGGCCTCTGTATAACGGGGAGGACCTTGCGTAAACCGTTCGGTAGCGGTCATCTCCGACAGAAGCAATGTTTGGCCGCAAGAAAGGGCAGGCAACATTTTTTCATCTTCCGACTGCTCTTTATCTTCATCCTGCGATTCCAAGTAAAATTTCAAGAAACCATCGAATTTCAGCACTTCACCCGTCGCCACAAATTTCTCATCTTTAATTGTATCCGCACCAATGGAAACAGTAGTTTTCTCCAATTCCGCATCGCTCATTTGCGACGCGATAGTACGTTTCCAAATCAAATCATAAAGACGCTTTTCCTGCAAAGTACCATCAATGCTATGTTTGCTGATATAGGTAGGCCGAATAGCTTCGTGCGCTTCTTGTGCTCCTTTCGTATGGGTATGATAATTGCGCGTATGCAGATATTTCTCACCCAATACATTCAAAATTTCTTCTTTTGCCGTACCGATAGCCAACGTTGATAAGTTTACCGAGTCGGTTCTCATATAGGTAATGTGTCCCGATTCGTACAACCGTTGGGCTATCATCATCGTCTGCGATACGGAAAATCCTAATTTTCGAGCTGCTTCCTGTTGCAACGTAGAAGTTGTAAACGGCGGAGCAGGCGATTTCTTCGTCGGCTTTACAACAACATTCTCGATAGTAAATGTTGCATTTTTACACTTTTCGAGCAAAGCCAACGCTTCTTGTTTGGTTTTGAGCCGACGAGACAGTTCCGCTTTTATTTCCGCATGAGCATCTTGCTCATTAAAAGTAAACAACGCAACGATTCGAAAAGAGGCTTCCGGAATAAATGCCTGCACCTCTCGTTCACGTTCCACAATCAGACGCACGGCAACAGACTGCACTCGTCCGGCAGAAAGAGCGGGTTTCACTTTTTTCCAGAGTACCGGAGAAAGTTCAAAACCAACAATACGATCTAACACACGACGCGCCTGTTGGGCATTCACTCTATCCATGTCCACTTTGCGGGGATGTTCTATCGCATCTAATATCGCATTTTTTGTAATTTCATGAAAAACAATTCGTTTTGTTTTTTGGGGATCCAAGTGTAACACTTCGGCCAAATGCCAAGCAATTGCTTCTCCTTCACGGTCTTCATCGGAAGCCAGCCACACAGTCTCAGATTTTTTCGACTCTTTTTGGAGTGTACCAACCAATTCTTTCTTATCTTCCGGTATTTCATAAACCGGAGCATAATGATTATCTATATCAATACTAAAATCTTTCTTTTTAAGATCTCTGATATGACCGTAACTTGAAAGGACTTTAAAATCTTTTCCCAAAAATTTTTCTATCGTTTTCGCTTTCGCGGGTGATTCTACAATCA
The DNA here is from genome assembly GCA_017467745.1 of Bacteroidaceae bacterium. GTDB lineage: Bacteria > Bacteroidota > Bacteroidia > Bacteroidales > CHK158-818 > Gallibacteroides. The sequence continues at coordinate 8,923 of JAFUKV010000011.1, forward strand.
CTAAATTTTTCTGCATATAAGAATTATTCGTATTATCAGCGCAATTTTGCGGCAAAAGTAGAAAAAACCTACTGTAATAGAGAAGAAATTCTCTGAATTTTACTTTTTTTCATAAAAACGAAAGGCATCGGCACTATCGAAGAATACTTCTTACGACCGTACCGATGCCTTTCGTATAACAAAAAAGAGAAATAATTGTTTATCAGAATTTCAAGCCGATTCCACCCATAGCATTAAATCCTTGAACGGCCATGCCATGCCAGAGTTCGTATTTCTGGAACATCAAATTATTCAGATTAACAAACACATTCAACGTTTTATTTATTTCATAATTAGCGCCAAGACTCAACGAATGGATATCCTTCAAAGAGCCGGTTCTTACCTCGCTCAACGGAGCCGAATCAAGCGGAGATCCCGAAGGAATTAACGTAAAAACATATCTATATTTTCTGCCTGTGGCCAAATAATAATTCACATCAAAAGCCAATCCGTTCGTTAATTTAAATGTTACACCTGCATTTGCCTCCACATCGGGACGATCGAAAACATCACCTTCTCCCTTGCGCAAATCCCAACCGTTCTTTTTTAACTTCACGGCAATATCCAACCAATCTTCATACTTATATTTCATACCTACGCCCACATTCCAACAAGAGGTTTTCAAGTTTTGATAAGAAATTGTGTTACGAGAAAGAAGACCGGCATCTACATTTCCGTCCAACAGACGATAACCTAACGCATCATCATCAACCATTTTATAGCCACCAAACACTTCGAACCAAAAACCGGAGAAATAATTCGAGCGCAAACCGAAAGTTGCATCAATCGGAATATGAGAATCTTTCGGAAGAAGTGAAGGATTCACATAGATATTCGATTCTGACAACCGAGCGTAAGTATTCAGCGTCTTTCCGCCTATAATATCGGAGAAAAGAAACACAGACTCGCTAAATTCCCAATTCATACGTACATCGGGAGAGAAAGAAAACGTTTTACCTTGATTAAAAGCGACATCCGCAGTCAACCCCAACCGCAACTTAAAAGTTTCGTTATTTACATTAAAATACGGATTTAATGCAATATTGGTATAATTGTCTCGGCCGCCGTCAGAATAGAACAAGTTATTCATTTCTATATCCGCGCCAATACGATACTCCTCTTTAAACGCCGACGACAATGAAAACTCTGAATGTACCTGATTTTCCGTCGCGCCATCTACACCATACAAATAGCCTAATTTATTTCCGTATTGACTGAAACCGACCAAAGCCTTATATTGTAAATCTCGGTTTTCATGCGCAACAACACCGAATTGAGCGCCAAACTGCTGAGCTGTTTGATTTTTATCAAAATCCGTCAAACCGCTTTGAGGAAACCAAGCATATATATCATCTCCTACCGATGAAGGCACACCTACCGGCACTCCGTAATAATTAAACGAATTAAAACGATACCCCGCATTCAACAGAAACGCCAACGCATCGAAATTATGCTTATAATATAGATTGAAGCGATTGTCATTTCTTTTCAGTTTCGATTTTCCGGGCTCATCTACATTTTTAACTTTCCCGTTTGTCGAATTATGCTGAAACCAGAAACCAAATTCATTTTTATCCGTATCTACAAATTTATATCCTAAGTCGCCTCTTAAATTCATATAGTTACCCCCGCTAAAATCGAAGTAACCACGTTTTGAAGAAAACGGATACGAAGTATTGTAATCGGCAGCAGGAAGCGGTTCGAAATTATTTACCGGAACCACAGGCGTAGCCCATGCCGAATAACGCACTGCCGTTTTATTGATTTTCGGCGATTCCACTTGCGGCAACACATTAATTTTCGAAGCATCCCTTACCATCGGAGTAAATTCTTTTTCAAGAATCATCTCCCGTTGCAATTTATCTTCCTTGCCTTTATCCTGTGCAACGGCATTCTGACCTGCCAACGCGCTCGAAACCAACAAAACAACCGTATATATAAGATTCTTTTTCATCATATTCATCTTTTTATCATTTTATACAGAATTTTATTCTCCTATCTTCGATAACCGTTCCTCAATCATACCAGCTATATCATCCTCACCCTGATAATTATTTTTCAGGTTCAGCAGATATTGCTTCGCCTGAAAACTATCGCCGGCCTTTATATAAATATCCGCCAACAGCACAAAGCCTCTTGCCAACCAATATTGATGAGGGGTTCCAACCTCGATAAATTCTATCATCAGTTTTTCGGCATCCTTTTCTTTGCCGTTATCGAAATAGTATTGTCCCAATTGATAGTTCGATTCCGCTCCATACACATTTCGTGTATCTTTCGACAATATTTTCCAATCTTCGGCAGCTTTCTCCATCTGCTTCAAATTCTTCAATGCCATAGCTCTTTCATAACGGGCTTCTGTCATCAGCTCCGGCGACAATTTATTATCTTCTAACAGCTTATTAGCCGTCAGTATCACATCATCATTATTATTCAAATGACGCGACATACGTATAATACCCAACTTGGCTGCCAATTTATTATCGGCCGACTGCGCCTTAATATCGAGTGTCTTAAAATAATTGAGCGCTTTTTCATAATCATTTTTCAAATAATAAATTTCGGCTACACGAGCCAAAGCGTCTTCTTCAAATTTATTATCTGATATTTGTAAAACTTGTTCATATTCAGGTAACGCCTGCGCATAGTTTTTATTGGTAAAATAAATACTACCTAAATAATAATGAGCGTTCAAACCAAAGGCTCCACCGCCCTCAAAACTCTGCAAATAACGGCGTAAACTACGCTCTGCTTCCGGAAGATTACCCCTGAAATACAATTTCTCGGCTGCTAAATAAGTTAATGAATCTTGTTCTCCGGCTGCAAACTGTACATTACCGCCCAAACTTTTTACATAAGCAGCATACGAATCTATATCGTTCTTATCCAAATAAACCGATTTCAAATCCTGTACAGCCACACGCGCCTCTTCGCTACCGGGATAATCTGAAATAACTTTCTTGTAAGCAACCGTTGCCTGATCCAAATCATTCCGGTTAAAATAAAGCATACCCAACTGAATACCGGCTTTACGAGCAACCGCACTCTGCGGGAACTGTTGCAAAATCTGCTTAAACGCAGCTTCTGCCTGCACATCATCATCTATCTGAATATATGAACGTCCTTTTTCAAACAAGGCGTCATCTACATATTCAGACTGCGGATATTGAGCTATCAAATTATTCATCGCATTGATTTTCGTCTTATAGTCTTTCTGCAATCCGGCAACAAATCCTTTTTGAAACATAGCGTAATCGGCAGCAGAAGGCGTTACCTCTACGGCACGCGCATAATAGCTTTCGGCCTGCGCAAAGTTACGATTATAGAAATAGCAATCTCCTATACGATTATAAGCGTCAGAAACTGTCGTTTTATCGCCATTGGGATTTTCGTTTACATATTTCAAAAACCATGTTACCGCCCTATCAAACTGATTTTGTTTGTAATAAGCGTAAGCAAGGTCATATTGAGCAAGTCCGTATATATTTTTACTCCGTTCTTGCGTTGCCGACAAATATGAAAGATAATCGGAAGCGGCAGCAGCAAAGTTACCCATACGATAATAACACTCACCACGCCAGAAATAAGATTGAGCTTTTATTTCTCTATCGTAGTTGCCCATGTTAATAGCTTCGGTAAAATTGGCCTGAGCCTGTTGAAAATCGGAATTGGCAAACAACTCCGTCCCCAACTGGAACAAAATACGTTGTTTAGCTTCCAAAATCTTGGAATTGGGTTTCTTTATCTTATTGATTGATTCGAGTGCCGTCCGATAATTTTTAGTAGTAAGATATACCTCTACCAAATAGTCGTTTGTTTGGTCGGCATATCGAGAATTGGGAAATTTATTTAAAAACCGCTCGAACACCAATACTGATTCGTTGAAAGGAGAAAAAGAGGTTTCATGCACAGACAAGGCATAGTTATATAACGCAACTTCCTGCACCTGCGGGTCAAACTCGAAACGAGACGCCACATCGAAAGCCAATTGAGCGTTTTTCTTATCACCCTGATGCAAATAACTTTGCGCTAAATATAAATAAGCGTTTTGCATCAAAACATCATCGCCTTTCGTAGCCTTACTAAGCCATTTTATTGCCTGTGAATAATTTTGTGCTCTATACTGCGCTACTCCCAACATATAAACACTATTACGCATCGGGGAGGATGTACTTGCCGTATATTTTGTCAAATACTCTATCGCCTTTGCATCGTTACCTTGTTGATAATAACTTTCGCCCAACAACCGGTACAACTCCGCATTATTTTCATCATCAGGATAATTTTTCAGTAATTGTTGCGCCAGAGGAATTACTTTTCCGTAATCGTTTCTTACAAAATAAATCTGAGCGGCATAATACGACGAAGGTTTTGCAAACTCCGCGCTGTTTTCCAACGACAAAAAACTTCCGAGAGCCTTATTGTAATCGCCTTCTATATAACGGATATAAGCGTTATAAAATAACGATGCTTCGGCATATTTATCACTCTGCGCACCCAAAACGGCAAAAAACGGCTTCGCCTTTTCCAATTGATTGGTTTTCATATACGACAGTCCCAACCGAAAACAATAATCTTCCTGATCGGCAGTAGACAAACGTTCCATCGGAATTTCGGTATAGGCACTGATAGCCTGTTCGTAATTATTATCGAAAAACAGCAAATTAGCAATCATAAACTTCGCCTTATCTATATGGCGCGACCACGTATACTGTTCGCAGAACGATTGCAACAATGCCTGCGCATCAAATTTGTTCGTCTCATAAGCCGAAGAAGCAATCATAAAATCAGCTTCTTGAATCAAATCACGATCCTTCGACTCTTTTTTAAACTGCGTAAGTTGATCTACACAACCTACGTAATTTTTATTCTCAAACATCGCTTTTCCCTGTTCGAAAAACGCAACCGGCCTATTTTTTTCATACGTTACCTGCGCGTTTACTCCCACAAACGAAGTCGCTGCCAGAAGACAAATTACAATGACCTTTTTTCTCATTTTTTCACTCGTTTTTTATCCGGATAAAGATAGTGATAAATCACAAAATCGGGAGTAGAACTCCCAACTTTTTATTAATAAATATTTTTTATTGTTTTTCAGAAAGATACATTTCCACTCCTCTTCTTATTGACGCCAATCCGAACAGTTTAGGATTCAAATTTTTTACAGGAACAAAAAACAATTCGGAAACATCATCCATTGGTAATAGCCTTTCGGACGAATCGACACGACATTCAAAGAAAAGATCCATCGTATGTACATCGAGACCCGAATAGGGATACACGTTAGGTAGGGAAAACAAATATCTGCCGACATGTACATCAAGGCCTGTCTCCTCTTTCACTTCCCGCACCACCGTTTCTTCTGCCGTTTCTCCATATTCAGTAAATCCACCGGGTAAATCAAACGTACCTTTTGCAGGATCTTTTGCGCGGCGACCTACCAACAATTCTCCTTTTTCGTTGACAATAAAGACCGCTACCGACGCTCTCGGATTAAAATAATATACAAATCCGCACGCACTACACCGTTTAGACGAACCGTTATTTCTCGTAAATCCGCCGGATCCGCATACCGGACAAAACCGAAACAAATTCATACCCTCCATATCGTATGTATCTTTATTATGAACATCAAAACCTACACACCGGTTTTGCAAATAACAAACGAAACTCGCATTTCGTTGCAAAAATATACATTATTCCTCAAACCATCTACATACATATTTTCAGTAATAATTCCCTCCGATTAAAATGTAAAATATCATAAGAAACAACGAGAGGCTGTCCGACCAATTCTGAACAGCCCCTCGCTTTTTACCTATTTATAGCTTACTACATTCTTTCCGGAACGTTTATTCCCAATAATCCCATTCCGCTCTTTATTACTTTGGCTACATTTCGGGACAATATCAAACGGAAACTGCGTATTTTCTCATTCGGTTCTCGTAAAATAGAGAAATCGTGATAAAATTGATTGTACTCTTTCACCAAATCATATATATAATTAGCGATAACGGCAGGGCTGAACTCTGCGCCGGCTTCTGCAACAACAGCAGGATACTGCGACAAATTTTGAATTAACGATATTTCTTTATCCGAAATTTCAGAGACAGTATTATCAAGCTCCGCCAACTGTATACCGGCATCGGCAGCTTTACGCAATAACGAACGGATACGCGCATAAGTATATTGAATAAACGGCCCTGTATTTCCGTTAAAATCAATTGACTCTTTCGGATTGAAAGTCATATTTTTACGAGGGTCTACCTTCAATATAAAATATTTCAACGCACCTAATCCCGTAACCTTCACTATCGCATCCGCTTCTTCCTGAGTACATTCGTCTAACTTACCCAGTTCCATAGACGTTTCACGGGCGGTAGCTATCATTTCGTCCATCAAATCGTCAGCGTCTACTACGGTTCCTTCACGAGATTTCATTTTTCCTTCGGGCAATTCCACCATTCCATAAGAGAAATGCACCAAATCTTTCCCCCACTCAAATCCTAACTTATCAAGTAAGATAGAGAGTACCTGAAAGTGGTAGTTTTGCTCATTACCTACTACATACACCATTTTGTCGATAGGATAATCATCGAACCGGAGTTTGGCCGTTCCTATATCCTGCGTCATGTACACAGATGTTCCGTCGCCACGCAACAAAAGTTTATGGTCTAACCCTTCTGCCGTAAGATCCGCCCAGACCGAACCGTCTTCTTTGGTATACATAATGCCTTTTTCAAGGCCTTCCAATACTTTTTTCTTTCCTTCCAAATAGGTTTCCGACTCATAATAAATCTTGTCGAAATCGACACCTAAATTTTTATATGTTTCATCAAACCCTGAGTAAACCCACTGGTTCATAGTTTTCCACAAACCAACCACTTCTTCATCTCCCGACTCCCATTTCCGAAGCATTTCACGCGCTTCATTCATCAAAGGAGAGAGAGCCTCCGCCTCTTCTTTTGTTTTGCCTTCGGCTTGAAGTTCTGCCAATTCTTGCTTATATTTTTTATCGAAAAGGACGTAAAAGTCTCCTACCAAATGGTCTCCCTTTTTCCCTGAGGATTCGGGAGTAACACATTCGCCCCATTTTTTCCATGCAAGCATTGATTTACAAATATGTATACCTCTATCGTTTACGATATTGGTTTTTATAACCCTGTTTCCGTTGGCTTTTAAAATCTCCGAAATACTGAATCCCAATAAATTATTTCGGATATGGCCTAAATGTAACGGTTTATTTGTGTTGGGCGAAGAGTATTCCACCATAACCAGCGGGGCATCGGCTGTAACCATTTTAGTTCCGAAAGCCTCGTCAGTGTCAATATCTTTCAGAACGCCCATCCAACATTGCGGAGCCAACACTAAATTCAAGAACCCTTTAATTACATTAAATGAAGCGATAGCCGGTTCGTTTTTCAACAAAACTTCTCCTATCTCCTGCGCCGTTTCTTCCGGTTTTTTTCGAGACGCTTTCAAAAACGGGAAAACAACAAGGGTATAATGTCCCTCAAACTCTTTTTTTGTTTTTTGCAGTTGTATCGCAGTTGCTTCGGGGGTTATTCCGTATAGCGATTGTAAAGCCGAGAGAACGGCTGTCGAAATCTTTTTTTCAAGATCCATATCGAATATTTATTTTTTTAGAAACAGATTATAATATATCGGTAAATATACCCGCAAAGATAGTAAATTCCCGACAAGTAGATAATAGGGTATTTTATTTCCTTTTAGAGCAGACGTATTTTTCGGAAAACAGAAGTCATAAAAAACAAAAAGCATCTGAATATTCAGATGCTTTCATAGATAAAACTATATAAACCTACTTAATTTTATCGTTCAATTCTGCACCGGCTTTAAATTTAGCTACTTTTTTAGCCGGAATGTTTATTGTTTGTTTTGTTGCGGGATTAATACCTGTACGTGCGCTTTTTTCTGTTACAGAAAAAGTTCCGAAACCGATAAGAGCAACTTTATCACCACTGGCCAAAGTGTTTGTTACAGTAGAAACGAACGCTTCAATAGCTTTTTTAGCGTCAACTTTACTTAATCCTGCTTCAGCAGCAACTGCGCTGATTAATTCAGATTTGTTCATAGAGCAATTTTATTATAAGGTTAAAAATGTAATAATCAATATCCTTTAAACGAGGCAAATGTATTATTAAAAACTCAGAAAACAAAAAATCAGAAGAAAAAAAATGAAATATTCCCATTAAAAATATAATGTACGGTTACAAACGCAGTAAAAAACGGAAATATTCGTTACTTTTGCTTCTCAAAATAGAGAATAAAAACAGTATTTTTACATTATGATGAACCAATATAGAAGCGGATTTTGGGCGTCAGTCCCCCCCGTAACGAAAAATTTGATAATAATAAACGCCCTTTGTTGGCTGGCCTCATTCGTTTTTTTGCGATTAGGATTCGATTTAACCTCTTACTTGGGTTTGCATTATTTTATGGCTTCTGCATTTAATCCTGCCCAACTGATCACTTACATGTTTTTACATGATCCTTATTCGCTGACGCATCTGTTTTTCAACATGTTCTCGTTATATATGTTCGGGCGCGCGCTCGAATACGTATGGGGAAGCAAACGATTTCTGATATATTATATGGTAACGGGTATCGGAGCCGGTATAGTACAAGAAATTACATGGTTTTTCGAGATGCACGCAAGTTTTCAGCAATTACCGGAAAACTTTATATACAACGGAGCCGAAATCTCTAAGGCTGTTTTAATGAACCGTTTCATTACGGTCGGGGCATCCGGAGCTATTTTCGGCATACTATTGGCCTACGGAATGCTCTTTCCCGAAACGCCGTTATACATCATGTTTATTCCCATACCGATAAAAGCGAAATATTTCGTAATTTTTTACGGAGTTGTCGAATTATTTTTCGGAGTGGGAAATTTCTCAGGAGACAATATAGCCCATTTCGCCCATTTAGGAGGTATGCTGTTCGGGTATTGTCTAATTAAATATTGGAAAACGAAAAACTTTAACAATGGCCGATATTTTTAAAAACTTAGAAAATCGCTATCGTTTATGATCGGCGTTGATAAAACTCATCTTTATCAATGCCGGCGTATTTTTGGTTTTACGCTTAACGGTAGTTTTTCTTACGCTTTTCAATCTCGATACAACCCTCGTTTTTCATTACATACAAATGCCATCGGGGTTGCTTTTGCTTCTGACGCGCCCATGGACGCTATTAACCTACATGTTTACCCATTATGACGTATTGCATATATTATTCAATATGCTGTGGCTGTATTGGTTCGGGCAGTTATTTTTGAGATATTTTTCCGACAAGCAATTAGTCGGATTATACTTATTAGGAGGGATAGGAGGAGCCGTTCTATATCTGCTATCGTATAATCTTTTCCCGTATTTTAAAGATATTGCCGACAGCAGTTGGCTGATGGGAGCATCCGCTTCCGTATTGGCAATTGTGGTTGCCATAGCTTTTTATATCCCCGAATATAAAATCAACCTGCTCTTTTTAGGTGCAGTATCGCTTAAATACATTGCCTTATTTACAATTGTTTTAGACCTGCTAAGTATAACATCTTCTAATGCGGGCGGACATATAGCCCATTTAGGCGGAGCATTAGCCGGTTATCTGTTTGTTACCGGACTAAAAAAAGGAAAAGACATAACATCTCCTATCAACAAGCTATTAGACAAACTATTTACCATTTTTAAAGCTACCCCCCGCATGAAGGTAAAAATGAACGAGCATAAACGTCCGGAAACAGATATGGAATACCGAACGCGTAAAAAACAAGAAATGGATGAAATAGACCGTATCTTAGATAAAGTGCGCAAATCTGGATACGAGCATCTTTCGGCAGAAGAAAAAAAACGTCTTTTCGATGCCGGGAATAAATAATGTATGCAAATTCTTCGAAAAATATTAGATCATTTTTTACTTGCGCTTAATATTTTAAGCGTTGTTCTACTATTATGTTCGGCATATTCCCACCGTATTTCGCCCGAACAGTCGACTCTATCGGTATTCTTCGGATTATTGTTTCCCGTATTCTTATTACTTAATATAGGGTTTTCCGTTTTTTGGATTTTCAATAAAAATAAATGGTATGCGCTATTACCCGTATCAGCTATGATACTTTGCGGAAGCAGCATTCATAATTTTTGTCCCGTCAACATTTGGAACACCCAAACAGAGAAAGAAGAAACAACCGTCTCCATACTGTCGTACAACGTGCATTACTTCGACAATTACAAAGCCCATTCCGAAAAATCGCCGAACGAAATCATAGATTATATAAAAAAACAAGATGCCGACATTGTCTGCTTGCAGGAATTCGGCGTTTTTAAAAAAGAAGAAGGATTTATCACAGAACAGCAGATTAGAAAAGCGTTGCCACAATACAAATACTACCACTGTTCGCCCAAAAGCGAGTGGCCGAAAGCGAAAATCGGAATGGCTTGCCTTTCCAAATATCCGATTACAAAAGTTCGCGAAGTAGAACTCTCCCGAAAAACATATAACGGATCAAGCCTCTACGAAATAAATATCAAAGGCGAAAAAATAGCGTTACTAAACAACCATCTCGAATCGAACAGATTCACGGAAACGGAAAAAAAGATGTATCGCAACACAATAAAAAATTTAGATCTGGATCATATTGACAGCGTAAAACAACAACTTATGCCGAAACTGGGCAAAGCCGCTAAAACACGAACACAACAAGCCGACCATCTGGCAAAAATCATTGCCGAATACGGAGATAAAATTATTGTATGCGGAGATTTCAACGATACCCCGATGTCGTATATTTACCACACCATACGCGGAAATATGAAAGACGCCTATGTTGAAACCGGATTCGGGCCGGGCATTACATACCACGAAAACGGGTTCTGGTTCAGAATAGATCACCTGTTATACGGCAACGCCTTTCGCGCGATAGACGCCCGGATAGGAAACGAAAAATATTCCGACCACTATCCCCTACACGTTACGTTATCCATTAAAAAAACGGATAACCCTCAATAAAATTTTATTGCTTCGATATACATTTCATCCAGCTTAATAAACAGAAAATGAAAAGAATAAAATACGCATTTTGTCTGTACCTCTCTTTGCTGTACATAGGCGAAGCGGTATCCCAAAATCCGGATATATGGTTATCAGAGCGCATAAACGGGTGGAACTCGCAGGAAGTCAGGCAATTCAGCCGAGCAATGACAAACAGCGAAATAGCCGTCGCCCTATCCATTCCGGCAGGCATTGCCATATACGGTCTTTACTCCGGCGAAAAAAAATATCTGAACGACGCAGTCGTTATTTGCGCCAGCATTGCAGGGTCGTACGCCCTGACACAAGCGTTTAAATTGATGATAGACCGAAAACGCCCATACGAAAAATACCCCGATCGCATTGTCTGCCGCGATCCGTCTTCATCATCGTCTTTCCCGTCTACCCATACATCCACAGCTTTTGCATTAGCAACCTCTCTAAGTCTGCAATATCCCCGATGGTACGTAATAGCCCCTTCTATGTTATGGGCGTCGGCAGTAGGTTTCGCCCGGATAAATCAAGGAGTACATTATCCGTCCGACGTATTGGGAGGCATGATTTTAGGAGCAGGAACTGCATACCTATCATACCGCATCAATAAATGGCGGCTCAAAAAACGAACATTCAAAATGCCATATTCCGTACAAGTGGTCTATCCCTATTAAAATTATTCGGTCGATTCGGCACAACAGACACAAAACATCCGCGTTTCTATATATAATTATATATAATAAGGAGAAAAACGCCGAAACAGATACTCAGCACGCCTAACATGCCGGCCTTCCGAGAAAAAAAATGTGCTAACAGGGCATTTAAGTTTTAGCAGACACCCCAAAAGACACAAAACATTCAACATTCCGCCTACTGACATAGATAACAAACAACTATGTGCTATTCCAAACTACCTATCGCTCTGTTTTTCTAAAAGCATATCCCCCAATGTTTTGGGTCGATGTTGTCATTCAGACACCCCGATAAAGTATTATCGGCATTATCTCCAAAGAGCGTCAAAAAGCATACGATACCTCTTTTTCGGCTAGAAAAAATAAAAAAACTCCGGCATCACTGCCGGAGTTCTCCCTCGCCTAAGAAACCTTAGAGCGATAAACTTTCCCTCAACCATGAAAGTTACATTGAATAAGAATTCCGAGATATTGAAAATCCGATATCTGAGAATTTGATACTCGAAGCTCAATTATTCCGAATCTTATTCGGCACCAACATTTCCATTTATTAAAAAGGGGGAATAGGTCATCATTTCCGCTAACAGATATCAAACCTTATCGACCCTTTTTCAATTTCATGCGGTACTTTTTCAAACTCCGGCATTGCTACCGGAGTTTGAAACATCTCATCAAAAATTATTTGATTGCACCCTTTTCAATTTTGAACTCACGAGCAATCGTAAACGCATCTTCCGAAGTTTTTCCGTTTGCTTTCGGATAGCATTCGAATGAATAGCTTACCGTGTAAGTTGCGTCAGTATCCAAAGTTGACAAAGAAAGACTAAATGTTCTGTCTCCTGCGGGGAACGAAATTACTTGTTCCGGGAAAACTGCATTACCGTCTTCGTCAACGATTCCAAGAGTTACCTTAGCAAACTCTTTTGCATCATCGCCTTCGCCTTCTTTGAAACCTTTGGTTTTGAATTTAGAGTTGTCGCCGAATTTGTCTGCGTTCAACACCATCAATCCCAAAACGTCTTTTCCGATACTGAATTTCGGATAGTCGATGCTTTTTACAAGAGCTTCAGTAGCCGGTTGTACTTCCTTAGAAACTACATCAGACTCTTCACCGTTTTCGTCAACACGAACAAATTCGAGTTTCACTTTTTTGTTTTCAGTCAGTTTAAGACCGAATTTTCCGCCTTCGCTATCTTTCGTATTAGCGATTTCTTTAACTATCGTGCCGTTTGAACGAACGACAATTTTTTTCGCCAATTCGTTTTTAGCTTGTTTGAAAGAAACGTCTACGCTATCGGCATACATCTTATAGTCTACTTCTTTGATTGCCGAAATAGATACATAGATGTTAGATTCCGATTTCAACGTAACGGTATCTTCAATAGGAGTACTACCAGACAAAGGCAATACTTTGGTTTCAAATTGCACTTTGTACGGTTTAGCGGGTTTCAAACCCGATACAGCTTCAACCAAAGTTTTAGCATTACCTTCTCCTTCCGCTTTTCCTTCCGCAACTTTTTCATCGCCATCAAATACCGTATAGTTGATGGTTCCAGCAAAGTTGTACGCCAAAGAAGTAATCCCTTGGAAGTTGATAGCCGTGCTTCCGTCGTCGGCAATAGTACCTGCGCAAATAGGAGGCACAAGCAATTCATACGCTTCTTGCGATAAAGGCATTACAGGAGTAGAAACGTCGATAGAACGATTTCCGTAAGCGTCTACGGTGTAAACAGTCATTGAATACGCCGTACCTTGATTCAAATTGTTAATACGAACCGAGTCAGCTCTGTAAATTACCAAATCGGAAGTGTTGGGAGTCAATGTGGCGAAATCGTACGAATACGTTACCGTGTCATTACCTATCGCAACAATCTCGATACCCTTTGATACTTGATCTTGGGGATTTTCCCAATACAAGATAGCGCTTTCAAAACCGATTTTAGATTTCAAATCGAGAACTTTTCCGGAATAAATATCTTGTTCCTTGTATTGTTTGTAGTTCTCGTCCATTTCCTCGCAACTACTGAGTAATCCGAGTGCAGGCAAAGCGCTTAATAATAATAATTTATTTATTTTCATAACGTTCATTATTTATCGGTTATTACTCAGATTCTTATTCTGCCGGTGTTTCCGGTGTTTCCGTTTCGGGCACGATAGTAGGAGCATACGGTTCGTTTCCGCCCACTTTACCCCAAAGCGTCATTTCAGAAGAACACATAGAGTTACCGCTGTAAATTTTCACTACTTTAAAACGGATATATCTGAACGGCGGAGTGAAACGAGGATCGTCCGGATAAAGCAACCATTGAGATCCGCCTTCTTTCAATACCAAGTTAGCTTCCGATTCGTCAGAGGGTTTTACTACGGCATAGTGGCCTACGTATTCCCAACCGGTAATACCGTCGGTCGGGTCTTGGTCGTTACTGATAAAGATTTGGAACTCTTTACAGTTTTCTGCACCCCACGCGTCAGCACCCCAACGACGAGGAGAAATCTGAATACGAGATGCTTGAATTACTTCGCCCATATCGAAGAAGTAAGAGCAATAGAGGTTATAAGAAGAAGGATCGCCCGATGCATAGAAACGGTTCTCACCTGAACGGCCGGCGCCGAAGTCATAACCTTGTCCGTAATCGCCTTTGGTTTTATCGCCATTCCAAGAAAGGTCTCCCGAGTGTACATAGTTCAAGTTCAACTTCGCTGCATCGTCCAATTCACCGTCGATGAAATAGATAGCGCGACCTTCGTAATATGAACGGCGACCGTTTTTCAATGAGTCGTGAGCATAAACTTTGGTTAGCTCTGCTTCCGTGTCGTTCGGGTCTAAACCGATAGGAGCTTGGTGATCTTCGTCTACTTGATCGTTCCATTTGTTATCCCACAAACGAGAGTCTTGCAAGAACGACCAGTTGGTTTTGTCTATCAAATAGTCTTCTTTCGGAGTAATCTCACCTATTTCACGTACAGACGATTGGTTTCCGTAGTTGTCGGTCAACCATGCACTGATTTTGTACGCACGGCCTTCCAATTGTTCGATATTGAAGTTGTCCTTCTTCATGTTCGAAGCCTGAACTTTGGTTCCTTCTTTGCCGTCGATTTCATATTTCACATATACGTTAACACGCGCTTGGGTTTCGTTTTCCCAAGAAATTTGTATGTTAGAGAATCCCGGAACCACTTTCAACGTACCAAGAATTGTTTCAGTTGCCGTTTCCAACGGAGTTACTTTCATAACTACCGGTTCTGACGCGTTGTTGTTACGGTCTACGGCATACAATTTTACTTCGTATTCTTTCACTTCGCCGAAACCTTCTATAAAGAGAGTATCGCTATACGCGCTACTGGTTTTAGAAATCTTTTCACCGGTTCCGATTACATATTCGGCACGAGTGTATAAGAAATCGGCATCTTTCGGGTTCGTGAACAAGAAGTAACCGCCGCCCGGTTGGGGAGTAAACGTCACATCTGTTATCGGAGCCGGAGCAACCGATTCAGTCTTATTGTCGTTGTCGTCGTCGCAACCTACCGCCAAGAAAGCGGTAGCTGCGAGCATTACAGATAATTTGTTTAATAATTTCATGATTTCTCAGTTTTCCGGTTAAACATTATTTCCATCCCGGGTTTTGAACCAAATTCGGGTTTTTATCCAATTCACCCAGAGGTATGGGGAAGAGATAGTCTCTCGGAGTTTGCCATTCACGCATCTGTAATGTAGTCAACACGTAGAATGCTTCAACGGTAGAACCGTTTTGAGCTTGCCATCCTTGTACCGGTACGGTAAAGAACTCGCTAGCGCGTTTCCAACGAAGAATATCGTAATAACGGTTTTCAGCTTCGAAAGCCAGTTCTACTTGACGTTCTTTCTGAATGATAGCACGCAAACCGGCTTGATCTAAGTGCTTACCGGGATTAGATACGATAGTAGCGTCAGAATATACATCTTCTATTTTAGGCAATCCGGCACGTTCGCGGATAGCGTTCAATTTGTCGTAAACTTTTTGGTCGGGACCGTAATATTCGTTGTAAGCCTCAGCATACATTAAATAAAGGTCTGCCAAACGGATAATGGGGTGAGCGAATTTTATGACGCGAGCCCAGTGTCCTGTTCCCGATTCGGGATGAACGAATTTCTTGATACCGATACCTGTCCAATAGAAGTCAGTCTGGTTGTTATCCGGACGACGTCCGCCGGGACGTTCGTAGTAACGCATTTTCAGGTCGTTCAACTTATCGTGCGTACGCCATTTGCCGCGGTCGGTAGCCAACCAAGCGTAGAAACGAGGTTCACGATACAAGTGCATTTTAACGGTTATTTCGCCCGGTTGAAGGTAACCTTTGTGGTAATATCCGCGAGAAGAACCTTTTACACCGCCGACAAATCCGGTAGCGAAGTCAGAACCTTCAAGAGGAATAGTAGTGGTTTGCATACGGTTTTCGTAATCCCAAGTAAGGTCTTCGTCAATGGGCACACCGTTGTTGGTGTAGAAGTTTTCCAACATAGAGAAGTTAGCTCCTACCCATTGCCATGCGTATTCGGGAGTTCCCGGTTCTGCAAGAGAACGCATATTGGTAGAGTGAGAGATAGAACCTTGACCTTCATAATCGAGATTAGAAAATCCCCAAATCAACTCGCTGTTCCAAGAATCGACAATAGAGAAACGGTTGTTGTAGCAGTATTGGATAATTTCAGATGCGTCAGAACCGTCACCGAGTTCACCGTTGAAGTTTTTAAGGTCGAACTCTTTCGGAGTACCTTCGTATTTGTACAACTTTTTACCTTGTTTTTCAGCTTCGGTAATAGCTGCTTCCGCAGCATCCAACGCTTTTTTCCATTTTTCTTTATCGTATTCGATATTGAACAGCAATTCTCCGTGGTTGCCTTTGAAAGTAGAATAGTATTCGGCGTTACCGTTGAACAACGGGCTGGCTGCATACAACAAGATTTTAGCTTTAAGAGCTTTTGCGATAACACGGTCAATCTGTCCTAAGAAAGAAGTTGAACGTTGTACATCCAAATCTGTTTTTTCGCCTACAATATTGCCATCGCCGTCTTTAATATAAAGAACTTCGTCGATCAAATCTACGCAATATTTGAAACATTCGTCAACCGGTTTACGTTCTTGACGTACTTGTTCTACACCGGCAGATTCGGGAATGTTTTTATCCATAATAACGATAGGACCGTAGTTACGGATCAAATAGAAATGGTACCATGCTTTCAGAATTTTAACCTGAGCAATCGCATCGGCTTTTTCTTCGTCTGTCATATTAGGTACGGCATCGATATTTTCGAGGAAAATATTGCTGTAACGAAGACCTTTGTACAAGTGTTTCGCA
>JAFUKV010000085.1 GCA_017467745.1 Bacteroidaceae bacterium
AACAATTAATCAAGGAGGAACTTGGACGATAACAAAATCTGGTAGTGCGACGGGACGCCAAACAACATTGACGATGATTGTCTCAGAACCGGTAAACTGGGCTAGTATAAATGCCAAAACCTGTAACTTGAACGCTTCTAATACAAACTCTTGGTATTGTATTCCATCTACATATAATATTTCTTTAAGTTGGGTTTCTCATCAACCGGAGGCGAAAATATTAGGAATGGGGCAAAGTGCTTATGATTCGACAGCAGATATTTATACAAATCTTTTTGCTCAGAATGGATCAAATGCGATGATTGTTAGGAATGTTGCTTGGGATGAAACTGGGGTTAATGTTGGAAGAGATCAAAAGCAGGGAAATACTAATTATAGTAACTATTATTGTAGTATTGTTCCAACAGTAGCTAATCGTTCCGCAGGAAAACTATTTTTGGGTTCTTATAGTTATGTTAGTGGCCAAGAGGTGTACAATGAGGGGATTGAGTTTGAATCTCGGCCGGAAAAATTGAATGGCTATTATAAATATGTAAATGATAGTCAAGACCCGACAGAAAAAGGGGTGGTAATGGTTACCTTGCTTAACGGCAATACTGTGATAGCGAGTGGTGAAGGGTATTTTTCGGCGGTTAATGATTATACGGAGTTTAGTGTACCTTTGGTTTATACAGATAAAATGTTGAACGCAACGAACTTGAAAATTATGTTTTCGTCGTCGAATAAAGAGGATGAAACAAGCATCCAAACTACAAATTACAATTCGAAAGAAGAGTGTTGCTCTCGTGGTGCGGAATTGACTATTGACAACTTAACTTTTTCTTACGAATAGAATTAATAAAGAATACAATGAAAAAGATTAATTATATATTAGGTCTGTTGGCGGTATCGTTGGCAATGTTCTCTTCGTGTGGACGGGAGGAGCTGGATTATGGAGATAGAGGCGGCGATATTGGCGGTATATCCGGACAGTTGAATTTGTCTGCCATGATGGTTACGTTGGTAGAGGAAGGGTTGGCTGAGGAAAAAATGGAAGTAAAAAGTCTTTCCCGTGCGGTAAATACAGATAATTTCATAGTTCGCGTTTATAAAATTACGGCAACCGGAGAGTCGAAAGTAAAAGAGTGGAAGTATAAAGAGATGCCGGATATTATAGCTTTGAGTATAGGGGAATATCGTCTTGAAGTGCATTCGCACGACCCTTTGCCTATGGAATGGGAAAGACCGTATTATTATGTCGATGCTGATTTTGAAATTCACGAGAATACTATTACCGATTTGGGAGAATTGGTTTGCACGCAACAAAGCATCAAGGTAACAGTAGAGTATGACGACGAGCTGTTGAAGCATATGGGAGACGATGCCGTATCGACTGTAAAGATAGGTGGAGGATCGGCTGTTTTTGAAAAAGGAGAGTCTCGTGCCGCTTATTTTTACACTAAAGATATGCCGGCAGTGCTGGTATCTGAGTTTGTTGGTACGGTTGCGGGCGAATCGATAGTATTACGAACGAGTTTTACCGATGTAGAGGTTTCGCAACATCGAAAAATATGCTATACGCTTAAAGGAACTGATTTAGAAGGTAATTTAGAGAATGGAACGATAACGCCTTCATTCCTTATAAATGCCGTTTGTGAAGTGGTGAATAAAAACAATAACGTGACGGTGGCTCCGGAGCCGGTCATTCCGGATGTAACCGAACCAGATCCGGACGATCCGTCGGATGAAGATAAGCCGGTTATTGTAGGTAACGGTATCGGTACTCCGTTAACTTTGCCTACTGATCAGACTATTGCGGTTTCGATAACGGCTCCGAAAGGAATAAAGGAATTGGTTGTCGATATAGTATCGCCTACGTTAACGCCGGAAGAGTTGGAAGCAGTCGGGCTGACAGACCATTTAGATTTGATAAATCCCGGAGAGTTTGAAGAAGCCCTTATCGGTTTGGGATTCCCTGTAAAGGATGAAGTATTGAATAACACGCAAGCATCGTTCGATGTTACCATGTTCGGTCCTATGTTGTCTGCATTAGGTGCGGGCGAGCATCATTTTGTTATTACGGTTGTAGATAATGCAGGAAATGACGTAGAAGAACATTTAGTGTTGATAACTCAATAGAACCATGGAAAAAAGAATAAATTACATATTTACGGCATTGCTTGTTGCAAGCATGTTGCTTTCCGCTTGTTCGCAGTACGAGGATATGGGCGGAGAAGGAAAAGTAACGTTGAATATAAAGACCGATAATATCGTGTCGGTAGATGGTTTGGCGAAAACGAAAGCATCGGGACAAAGCAACGGGGTTGGTAGCCTTGTACGTATTTACAGCGGCGAGGGTTTGATTCGCAAATATACCGATGACCTCCCGGAGAGCCTATGGTTGCAGTGTGGAGATTATAAGGTTGCGGCCGAAATGGGAGAGGCGAAGGATGCGGAATTTAATACTGCTGTTCCGTTTTTTAAAGGCGAGCAGCCTTTTACCATAACAAAGGGAGGGAATACGGCGGTAGAGGTTGTATGCCATATTGCCAATACGCTGGTAACGGTAGAATTTGATCCTACAATCGTAGAAACGTTCAATACTTATTCGGCCGAAGTATTTACAACGAGGGGCCGTCTGACGTTTACACCCGAAAATATTGACGATGTCGCTTATTTTATGTTGCCGCCGGGGGAATCGACATTGGGATGGGCATTCACAGCCACTTCGAAAGAGGGCGTTCATTTTACAAAAACGAATATGATAAATGATGCCGCCGGAGGCAAAAAGTATGCGTTGACATTTAGTTTTGAAGAAGACAGTCATATGTATGGCGGGGGCATTTTAGATTTAAAGGTCGATGAAACGTTGTTAGTAAAAGAGGATGATATTCTTATATATATGCGCCCGAGCATTAGTGGACAAGATTTTGATATAACGCAGCCTTTGTATGTAGAAGTAGGGAAAGGAGAGCGGCAAGTTATTTGGATAAACACTTCTTCGCAGTTGATGAGTGCACGGGCAGTCGGGGTGAATATACCCGGTATTCCGGAAAATGGGTCGGATTTTATGAACCTGACGAACGAAGAAAAACAAACATTGGCTGAGGCGGGCATATCAACAGAAGCGACATATGATGCGAGTGTTGATCAATCGGCTATGAAAATCGAGTTTTCTACTGATTTCTTTTCCCGTTTATCCGAAGGTGAATATAATATAGATATTACGGCGACAGATTATCAAGAAAAAACGTTTACGCAGCGGTTTTCTGTAGTTTCTTCAAATGCCGTAGTTATAACGAGCGATGTTGAACGCTCAAGTATTTGGACAAATAGGGCTGTGCTGAGAGGTTCTATTCTTCGTCAGACAGAGGATGTACTTTCGTTTCAATATCGAGAGGCGAATACCACTGAGTGGCAGTCGGTAAACGCTCAGCAGGATGGTAATGTGATGACTGCTGATATCGGAGGGTTGAAGCCCAATACGGTTTATCAATATCGGGCAGTGGCCGGATCATTTGTTTCGATGGTAGAAAAAACATTTACCACAGAAGAAGCTCGCCAATTAGAAAATAACAGTTTTGAGCGTTGGAGCGGGTCGTCGCCGTTATTGGTTTATGGAGATGGAGAAGATATGTTCTGGGATACAGGTAATCACGGGTCGTCGACATTAGGAAAAAATGTTACGACGTCATCTACTGATACATATAAAAACGATGGTTCTTTATCGGCAATGTTGAAATCTCAATATGTTGGAATTGGAGCTACTTGGGGAGGAAAATTTGCCGCCGGAAATTTATTTGTCGGCCGTTATGTCAGAACGGACGGAACGGACGGAGTATTGGAATTCGGGCGTCCGTTTACCAGTCGTCCCGCAAAGTTACGTTTCTGGTATAAGTATAATTCGGGAGTGGTAGACTATTCGTGCGATTATATAGCCAA
>JAFUKV010000086.1 GCA_017467745.1 Bacteroidaceae bacterium
AGTTCCCAAAACCCAAAACATATTTTTCGTATTAATATAACTTGCTACTTATCTTCTTTAAAATGTCAACAATAAGAACACTATTGACATCCTTACCAAACAGATAAAACGTTTAATCCCACCAAAAGAACCAAACGGTAGACTTCGACAACATTTTTTCCAACGCTTTTACCGATCCTACACCTTGGTCTACAATATCCGGACAAAAAGCATATTGCTCAAAAGCCAATTGCCGACACTCTTCTTTATGAACAGGACAAGGCACACAAAACTCCAATACGTCAGACGACATCGTAGCCGGAACAGCCTTATAACATTCATACCAATATTTAGCGACAGACATCAATTCTATCTCATCCGGACATTCGTTCCATCCTCCGAAAGGAAGCCAAGCAAATACCTCCCACGCATTTCTGACCGGTATTTCCGCCAATATCAATGAATTTGTTTCCTGTATATTATAAAAACCGTTTACTGCTTCTCCAATCGCATCTTCCTCTTCTTTATCAAAATCATCGTCCCCTGCATCTTCCATATCTTCCCGCAATTGGCAAAGTCTTTCATCCAAAAGTTCTTTTCCCGATTCCAAGCTTTTATCAAGCACTTCTGTTCTGAACTTTCTGACTTTTTCCATACAAAGAACATCGGCATCTTCGTTAGAGTTTGCCAAGAAACTTTCATACAGGTTTTCCTCTACAACAACCAATATCGGTACGAAATTTTCTTTTTTCCCTCGCAATTGCGCTTCTTTATACGCTTTATTTATTAACAAAGCATTCGTACCCGACGGAAAAAAACTACATGTACAATCTAAGAACGATATTATCTTATCTTTCAATTCGTTCTCTTCTTTGCGCTCTGCGCCTTTTTTAGTTTTGATAACAACTGCAATAATTACGATTATTGCCACTATAAAAATGTATATCATACCTTTAAGTTTATTCATAATTTAAATACCGCACCCAATATCTTTATCTCCAATTTAAAGAGTTATTTTTTTTACCGCTCCATACGGAAGCATAGTAGTAAAAACCTCATCAAATGTAATTTCTCCCGTATAGACGCGTGCGCACCCTATCACACCGCCATGTGTAAAAACCGCTACCCGGCGATAAGGCAATCGGCGCAAATCATCGAAAAAAGCGGTAACCCGACGATATTGGTCCATAAAAGACTCTCCTCCTTCTGTCGGCGTATCAAGCCATTGCTCGTACCATTGCAACAATTGCTGTCCCGAAAGGCTATCCCATCGTTGCATTTCCCATCGTCCGAAATTCAATTCCATAAGCCGTTCATCGCGAATGGCATCGGCAAACCCGCAAAACTCCGCCAACTTTACACACCGGCTGAGCGGGCTACAATAAACAGCCTCGAAAACACTGCTTTTCAAATTCTCAGCAACCGTTTGAGCCTCCTTTTCAAATGTACTTTTTAACGGAACATCGGTTTGCCCGTAACAAGTTCCCGGAAGCACATCTACCGTCGTATGTCTAATTAACGTTATTTCCATCCTTCTGAATATATCAAAACCGTTATTATATAAAACGACAATTCGCACAACAGCATAATCGCCCCGCAACAATCGCCCGTGTACCCTCCTATTTTTTTCTTCAAAAAAACAATCAAGGCAAAAAAGGCAAAAGCGGGCATTGCCACTCCCGGCCAATACCGCACAGGGAAGAAAACTGCAACAGGCAATAACGCAAATAAAAGCGAGAAGAATAATTTCGTACCCGGCATTTTGGCATACAATATGCCCGATTTACACTGTTCTACCGGGCGGGCATACGGCAGAATATTAACCATCATACCCGTTATCCCCTTCGCCAAAGGGTCGGCAACCAGCAACAAAGAACATCTTAGAACAAGAGGCAGAGAAGATAAAAGCAATACTGAAAACAAAAAATAGAAAATCAATGCTATTACTCCGTAAGTACCGATATGAGAATCTTTCATTATGGCAAGAATACGTTCGCGGTTAGCCCCGCCTCCACCAAATCCGTCAAAAAAATCGGCCAAACCGTCTTCGTGCAACGCCCCCGTCAGCAACAATCTTACAACAAGAGCCAGTACCACAGCAACCGTTACCGGAAACAAATGAGAAGCATAAAAAAGAGTGGCGGCAGACAATCCGCCGGTTACCCACCCCACCAAAGGCCAATAAGGAATGATGCGAGAAAAATTTTCGCCCGACACATCGACCCATCTCCATAAAGGAAACCGGGTAAAAAAGACAAAAGCCGCCAATATAGATTTCATTCTAAAAGTATTTGGTTACCTGAGCGTTGCCGAAAGTATTCATCTCGTTAATCATACGTATCGCCGATTCTAAAACGGGATAAGCGCAAATAGCGCCTGAGCCCTCGCCCAAACGTAATCCAAGATTAAGAAGAGGTTTTGCTTTTAAATAACGCAATACGCTCGCATGTCCCGACTCATCACCTTGATGACCGAACACAGCATACGACAAAACCTCCGGATATAGTTTTGAAGCGGCTAAAATACAATTAGTCATAATAAAACCATCTACCAGAATTATCATCCCCAACTCGGCGGCACGCAACATCCCGCCTACGGCCATTACCATCTCATATCCGCCGAAGTATCGCATTACATCAAGCACATCATAACTACCTTTGTAATTTTGCAGAGCCTGCGTCAACACTTTTTCCTTATGCGAAACACCCGAAGCGTCCAACCCGCTACCGGCTCCCACACAATCATGCAAAGAGATGCCGGTTAAACAAGTCATCCACATCGACGAAGCCGAAGTATTGGCAACACCCATCTCTCCGAAACTTATTACATTACATCCATCCCGATAGCAATCGGTTACCACCTCAGCACCCGCTTCTATGGCTCGTTCCATTTCTTCGGCGGTCATGGCCGCTTCATACAGAAAATTACGGGTTCCTTTGCGAATTTTTTTATCTATCAAGCCTTCTATCGCTTGAAAATCACAATCCACGCCACCGTCTACAACCTTCAACTTGAATCCATGCTGACGCGCTAAAAAATTCACGCCCGCCCCGCCCGACAAGAAATTACTTATCATCTGCCGGGTAACCTCTTTCGGAGAAAAACTCACTCCCTCATCGGCAATGCCATGATCTGCGGCAAACACTATATTATACGGATTAGACAGTTTCGGGGTAAGTGTTTGCTGAATCAACCCGACTTGCAAAGCCAATTCTTCCAAACGCCCTAACGAGCCTTTGGGTTTGGTCAAATTATTTATCTTGTCAATCAGGCTATCCGTCAAAGTTTTGTCCGGATTCTTAATATCAAAACATTTCATCTTCTCTCTTTTTTATTGTTACCGGGATACCCGAGACCATCCACACTACCTCATCCGCCTTTGAAGCGATATATTGGTTTACCCATCCTTGCAAATCGGTAAACTTACGTTGAACAGGATTTTCCGGCATACCTCCGCAACCTATCTCATTTGTTACAAAGATAAAGACTGCATCTTGTCGAACCAACTCATCGAATGTTTTTTTGAACTCATCCAACGACTCCTCTACCAAACCGTCTGAATCGAAAAAAAAATTCGTACACCAAAGCGTAACACAGTCTACAACTACAACCCTTCCCGAAAAATCGTGCCGGTGCAAGTATTTTTCCTCCTCTACCGTCTCCCACTCTTCGCCTCTATCTCGTTGGTGGCGTTCGATACGGCGCCGATGTTCCTCGTCCCATATACGAGATGTTGCGGCATATACCGGATTAGGCGATAATTCTTTCGCCTTTCGTTGTGCATAACCGCTTTTTCCGGAACGTTGTCCTCCCGTTACTACTATTATTTTTCGCATAATCTTTTTTCTGTATTAAGAAAGCGCAAAGTATTGTCTATATTCTGACATACCGTTTGCAAAATTGCTTGACGATATATTTCTATCTTATGCGCAGAAAGTATTCTAAGAGAGTATTTCGCATTCGCATTCCCCCATTCACACGGAATAAAACTATTGCGTATCAACGCATTTTTCAGCCAAAACAAAAGCTCTGTATCTTGGGCCTCTATCGCGACCTTTATACTACCCGATACCGCAGGCCGGAAACTTCCCATTGACGTATCGAAAGAGATATTTCCCCTTTTGAAAAACCGGTCTATGGTATTTGAAAGTACAATGTCCTCAGTATTACCGCAAACCATACCCTCCGATTTAGACAACAACCACAACCGGTCGGCAAGTTGCAAGGCCTGCTCCAAATCGTGCGTAGAAAGTAAAATCGTTTTATGTTGCTTCACAGCCAAATCATGCAGCAAGTTCATCATCTCTATGCGGCTTACCACATCTAGGAAAGCGGTCGGCTCATCTAACACCACCACCGGACACTCTTGCGCCAGAGCTTTGGCAATCATAACTTTTTGTCGTTCTCCATCGGACAATCGGGCGACATAACTATGAGCTTTATCGGCAATACCTACCCACTCCATAGCCTGCTGTACCTGCTCTCTGTCATGCCGAGTAAGCCTACCGAAGAAACCGGTATGCGGATACCTGCCCAACGATACCAACTCCGATACTCTCAACCCTCCGGCAGAGGTACGATCCGTCAAAACCAAGCCAATCCAACACGACAATTCCCGCTCGGAATAACAGCTCGCCGGCTTACCGTTCAAAGTCCATTCGCCGGCTAACGCTTGTTGAGAAGCGGAAATCGTACGCAACAAAGTAGACTTCCCGGCGCCATTCGGCCCTAATAAGCACGTCAACTCACCACTATATAAAGCAAAAGACAAATGCTTGTGTACACACTTTACTGTTCGTCCGCTACCTTTATAGCCGATAGACAAATCGTTAGCTTCTATTACCGGTTCGAGAGTCATCAATTAAAATATTGTATTTTTTTCTGATTCACAATTACATATATAATTACCGGCGCACCTAATACCGGCGTTATGGCATTCAACGGTATAATACCGGACGAGCCCGGCATAACGCTCACCAAGTTGCACAACAGTGCAATGGCAGCCCCTAAAAACAACGTTACAGGCAATAACCATTTATTATTAGAACTTCCCATCCACAAACGAGCCATGTGCGGCACAGCCAATCCGATAAAAGATACCGGACCGCAGAATGCGGTAGAAACAGCCGTCAATACTCCCGTGCCAATCAACAACCAGATACGGGTAAGGCGAACGTTTACGCCCAAGTTTTCGGCATACCGCTCTCCAAGCAACAAAGCATTCAAAGGTTTTATCAATAAAACGGCAATCAGCAGCCCTGCTGTAAGCAGAGTGCAAAAAAACGGCAATTGTTTTAACGATACTCCCGCAAAATTGCCCATTCCCCATAAAGTATAAGAAAAAACACCTTCGGCAGTAGCGAAAAAATTCAACAACGAAATGACAGACGAGGTGATATACCCCATCATAATGCCGATTATCAACAGCATAATATTGCTCTGCACCCACGTAGAAAACAAAATAATTATGCCCAAAATCAACACTGCACCGGCAAATGCAGCCAATACAACCGCTATCG
>JAFUKV010000087.1 GCA_017467745.1 Bacteroidaceae bacterium
GCAGAATTGCATACTTGCCCCTCCTCCTACAAATACTACTTCATAGCCTTGCGGAACATCTAAAAGCTCTTTTACCAAAGCACGAGCTTCGTCCATCACGGCCACAAATTCTTTACTTCTGTGCGAAATTTCCAATAAAGACAACCCTGTACCTGCAAAATCAAGAACGGCATCGGCTGTATTTTTAATGGTGTATTCACTCAAAATAGAGGGACCTGCATAAAAATTGTGCTTCTTCATTTCTTTAAAAATTAAATCTGTTATTGTTTTATGTTTTCTCTTTCGATTAATCGATGTGGCGAAATTAATATTATTTTTATTTCTAACAAAGTTTTACCAACAAAATGAATCAAAATGTTTCACTTTTTTGTCTATTTGCCATTTAAATCGCTCTAAAAAAAACATTATTCCATACAGCACAACAATAATCAATAACGATCCGGCCACAATTTAGACATGTATTCTTTCAATCTTTGCTCGGCCGGCATAGACTGCGGAACCCAGAAAGCCCGCTCTTTCAATTCTTCGGGCATATATTCTTGATTCACAAAGTGTCCGGGGAAATTATGCGCATACTTATATTCTTTGCCATAATCCAATTTTTTCATCAAGGTCGTCGGGGCATTACGTAAATGCAACGGAACCGGAAGATTTCCCGTTCGACGAACGACATCAAGAGCCTTATCAATAGCCAAATAAGCAGAATTACTTTTCGGGCTGGACGCTAAATAAACTGTCGCCTCAGCCAAAACAATACGTCCCTCAGGCCATCCGATATTTTGCAACGCATCGAAACAAGCGTTCGCCATCAACAATGCATTCGGATTGGCCAAACCTATATCTTCGGCAGCGGATATTACCAAACGACGAGCTATAAAAGCAGGATCTTCGCCCGCTTCCACCATACGCGCCAACCAATATACGGCAGCATCCGGATCGCTACCTCGAATAGATTTAATAAACGCCGATATTATATCGTAGTGCATTTCTCCGCCTTTATCGTATGCCGCCGGATTCTCTTGCAAACGGTCTATTACAGTTTTATTGTTTATTATTACTTTATCTTCATCTTCGGCATTAGCCAACAAATCAATAATATTCAACAATTTACGAGCATCTCCTCCCGCAAAACGGAATAAAGCATCCGTTTGCTGAATATCGAATATTCGTTGCTTCAACTCCGTATCTTCATTCACAGCCCGATTCAGCAAATTCAGCAAATCATCTTCACCAAGAGGCTTTAACACATATACCTGACAACGAGATAATAACGGACGTATCACTTCAAACGAAGGATTCTCTGTTGTAGCACCGATCAATGTTACCGTACCGTTCTCTACCGCACCTAATAACGAATCTTGTTGCGCTTTATTAAAACGATGAATTTCGTCAATAAACAGAATAGGCCGTCCCTTACGGAACAAACCGTTCTCTTTACACTTGTCTAATACTTCACGTACCTCTTTTACACCCGAATGTATCGCGCTCAACGTAAAAAACGGGACATCCAATTGATTGGATATAATTTTAGCCAAAGTTGTTTTACCGACACCCGGAGGTCCCCATAATATAAACGAAGATATTTGCTTCGCTTCTATCATACGTCGTAACACCGCCCCAGTACTAACCAAATGCGATTGCCCGATATATTCATCTAAATTTTTAGGCCGCAGCCTCTCTGCTAACGGTTGTAACATAGCTTTAATTCTGATTTCTGTAACATGCAAAGATAAGGTTATAATCTGATGAAAAAAATATACAGAATAATCATTTTTTATTTGCTCATCGTTAAACTTTTCCTTCTTTTAAAAGTCTAATTGACAAATTCAATAACACTAAAAACAAAATAATATGAAAACAAAAATTTTGGCTATTCTATTGTGTTTTATGGGTACTACTATTTCTACTTACGCCCAAAGCGAAACAAAAACAACAGAAAAAAAAGAACAAACACAACGTCCAAGAGAACGGGTAAGAAGAGACTCTTTGCCTAATCAAAAAATGATAAAAGATCTTTCTTTGAATGACGACCAAATTAAAAAACTTAAAGACATATCAGCAAATTACAATAAAAAGACAAAGGAATTACGCGATAAATACAAAGACGATAGAGCAACATTCATGGAAAAAATGAAATCTCAAAACGAAGAACGTGAGAAAGAAATCAATAATGTTCTAAATGACGAACAGAAAAAAATATGGGAAAAACAAAAAAAAGAACAAGCCGAACAAATGAAAAAAATGAGAGAAAATAGAAATAAT
The DNA here is from genome assembly GCA_017467745.1 of Bacteroidaceae bacterium. Classification (GTDB taxonomy): domain Bacteria; phylum Bacteroidota; class Bacteroidia; order Bacteroidales; family CHK158-818; genus Gallibacteroides. The sequence goes on from JAFUKV010000087.1 coordinate 2,263, forward strand.
CGAGGAGACAGAGGTGGACGCGGTTCCGGAGGAAACCGTCCTGCTCCCAGACAATAGACAAAATTAAATTTTACACAATTCATTTTTACCCTTTTAACGGGCGGGCAACTAAAAAATGTCCGTCCGTTTCTTTTATAAAAAACCTTTCCTCAAAAATAAATTCTGCAAAGTATAGATTAATATTAGAACTTATTCGTTATCTTTACACCTCTATACTTTATAAGAAACGCTTATAAACAGGCAAATTGCGCAAATATCATTATTTCCGCATTAAGGTTGAATGTATTGCTATATACCAATCGGAAAAAGCAGTACAACTGAAAAAAGAGTAAAATAAAATAATATATAATGTTAAGTGAATGGAACTATCAACAGTTAACAGAAGAACAAAAAGAAATAAAAGAGCATCTTTCGAAAGAACTGGCAATTAGTCCGGCTCTTTGCGAACTTCTGACACAGCGCGGTATAACGACGCTGAGCGAAGCCAAAAAATTTTTTAGGCCACAATTGTCTGACTTGCATAATCCGTTCTTACTAAAAGACATGGATAAAGCCGTAGACCGTCTGAACAAAGCTATGGGACGTAAAGAAAAAATTTTGGTTTATGGCGATTATGATGTAGACGGTACTACTGCCGTATCGTTAGTGTATAAGTTTTTACGAAACTTCTACTCTAACCTTGATTACTATATCCCCGACCGTTACGATGAGGGATATGGCATATCTATCAAAGGAATTGACTTTGCCGCAGAAAATGACTTTAAGTTAATCATAGCCTTAGACTGCGGGATAAAGGCAATAGAAAAAGTTGCTTATGCAAAATCGAAAGGTATTGATTTCATCATTTGCGACCATCACATGCCCGATGAATCATTTCCTGACGCAGTAGCGGTATTAGATCCGAAAAGAGAGGACTCCGGTTATCCATATCAACACTTATCCGGTTGCGGAGTAGGCTTTAAATTTATGCAGGCATTTGCACTAAGCAACGGTATGGAAGTGCCTAAGCTATTATTTCCCTTGCTCGATCTCGTTGCCGTAAGCATAGCATCTGACATTGTGCCTATTACCGGAGAGAACCGCATTTTGGCATTTCATGGTTTAAAACAACTCAACACGAATCCCAGTACCGGTTTGCAAGGTATTATAGAAGTATGCGGACTAAACGACAAAGACATTACTGTTAGCGACATCGTGTTTAAAATAGGTCCACGTATCAATGCCTCAGGACGTATGCATTCGGGAAAAGAGGCGGTAGACTTACTTACGTCAAAAGACATAGCCACTGCCCGAAAAAAGAGCGAAAGCATAAATCAACACAACGAAGACCGCAAAGAACTTGATAAACGTATTACCGAAGAGGCCAACTATATACTTGAAAACCGAGACGATTTCATAAACCGTAAATCTATCGTAATATACAATGCCGAATGGCACAAAGGTGTTATCGGAATTGTAGCTTCACGACTTACGGAATTGTACTATCGCCCATCGGTAGTGTTGACGCTTTCCAACGGATTAGTTACCGGTTCGGCACGTTCTGTTCAGGGGTTTGATATATATAAGGCCATAGAATCATGCCGGGATATATTAGAGAATTTCGGCGGGCACACGTATGCAGCAGGGTTATCTCTCAAAGAAAAAAATATACCCATATTTATAGATCGATTCGAGCAATACGTCTCCGAAAACATACTGCCTTGCCAAACCGTACCGCAAATAGACATAGACGCTGTCATCAATTTTAAAGATATTACGCCTAAATTTTTCAGGGTATTAAAACAATTCAATCCGCATGGACCGGGTAACCCCAAACCGCTTTTTTGCACAAAAAGAGTGTACGATTACGGAACAAGCCGCTTAGTGGGAAAAGACCAAGAACACCTGAAACTGGAACTTGTCGACAATATTTCGGAAAATATTATGAACGGAATCGCTTTCGGAATGTACGAACATAATGACTATATAAAAGGGTTAAATCCTTTTGATATTTGTTATTATGTAGAAGAAAACAATTACAACGGAAACACATCCATCCAATTGATGGTTAAGGAAATACGTCCTTCTGAATAGAAACGAATAAAGATTACGGTATCTCCGCAGAAATTTGACAATGTAAATAGTATTCGTACTTTTGCGCTGTTTAAATTCTGCGGAGATTTTTTTACCAACAAAAAACAGATGCCGTTATAATGTCAGATATTCTCCACATATTGCAACAATACTGGGGCTACAATCGTTTTCGTCCATTACAAGAAGATATTATCCGCTCTGTTTTAGAAAAAAAAGATACACTTGGACTCATGCCGACCGGCGGAGGAAAATCCATAACATTTCAAGTTCCGGCAATGGCCATAGAGGGTACTTGCATAGTCATTACTCCTCTTATATCGTTGATGAAAGACCAAGTAGACGGACTGCGCCGTTTAAGAATCAAAGCGACCTGTATTTATTCTGGCATGTCTCGTCGAGAAATAATGACCGCTCTCGACAATTGCCTTTATGGAAACTATAAATTTCTTTATGTTTCCCCCGAAAGGCTCGGCACAGAATTGTTCCGCTCTAAACTAAGCGCCATGCAAATATCGCTCTTAGTTGTAGACGAAGCACACTGCATATCGCAATGGGGATATGATTTTCGCCCTTCATACTTGCAAATAGCCCAGATACGAGAACTAATTCCGGACACCCCTATTTTAGCCCTAACCGCCACAGCAACGAACGATGTAATTAAAGACATACAGAAACAACTGCATTTCAAAAAAGAAAATGTTTTCCGGAAAAGTTTCAACCGCCCTAACCTAACATACATCGTCAAAAAAGGCGAAAATAAAGTAGAACAATTAATCCGCATTCTAAACCGGATACAGGGCAGCGCTATCGTATATGTGCGCAGCCGTAAAAAAACGAAAGAAATTTGCGACCAACTGACACAAAACGGCATTTCAGCGGCATTTTATCATGCCGGGCTCTCGACCGAAATAAAAAACGAATGCCAAAACAAATGGAAAAACAATGAATATCGTGTTATAGTAGCTACCAACGCTTTTGGAATGGGGATAGATAAACCCGACGTTCGTATTGTTGTTCATATAGATCTGCCTAATGCCCCCGAAGAGTATTACCAAGAGGCCGGGCGTGCCGGACGAGATGAAAAAAAAGCTTATGCCGTAACATTGTATGCCAAAACAGACAAAGCCAAACTCCGAAAAAGAATTATAGACAGTTTTCCGGAACGGGATTTTATCAAACGCGTATATGAGGCATTATGCAATCATCTGCAAGTTGCCGAAGGATACGGAAGCGGCAGTTCATACGATTTTAACATTGATATTTTTTGCAAACACTTCAAACTTCCTATTTTACCTACTTATCACGCTATAAAAATATTAGAACAATCTCATTATATAGAATATATCGAAGATCCGAATATGGCATCGCGTATTATGATGACTGTTCCCCGCGAAGGACTTTACCAAATACAAGAATCCGATACGCAAACAGAATTGCTGTTACAGGCACTATTACGGTCGTACACCGGATTGTTCGCCGACTACGTATTTATCAATGAAGAAGTTCTAATGCAACGTAGCGGATTGTCTCACGATGATGTATATGCGCGTCTTATTTTTTTATCTAAACGAGGAATATTACATTACATTCCCCGTAAAAGAATACCGATGATATACTATTCACAACGGCGTATCGATGCGGCACAAATAGTAATTCCGAAAGAAGTTTATGAAATACGCAAGGCAAGAATGGAACACCGGATAAACAGCATACTTAATTATGCCGATAGTGAAAATATCTGCCGCACACAGATTCTATTGAATTATTTCGGAGAAAAAACAGAAGAGTGCGGTACTTGCGATATTTGCATCGAGAAAGCGAAAAGAACAACAAAAGATAATACTTTCAACCATATCGAAAAGGACATCCGAAACATCATCGGGCAACAAGCTATGACATTGGACGACATTATAGATAACCTTGCCTATCCTGCAAAAGACATTATTGATGTTTTGCGGTTTCTTTGCGACGAAGGTTATATTTCAAACCTCAACGAACATTACAGATTAAACTGAACAATTATGATTAAAGGTATAACCATTATTCTTTTATTTTACTTTTTAGGAGAATGCCTCAGCTTCCTTATTCACGGTTGGATTCCGGGCAGTGTTTGCGGTATGGTTCTTTTATTTTTATCTCTAATGATAAATTGGATTAATCCGCACAGCGTCCAGCCGGTAGCCGGAGCTCTTACTAAAAACATGGCATTGTTTTTCGTTCCTGCCGGAGTAGGGCTAATGACATCTTTCGATTTAATATCAAAATATTGGGCAGCTCTGTTAGTAATTATCTCCATTACTACATGGCTGATTATTGCCGTAGTAGGATGGTTACAGGAAACTATGGAAAAAAAGAATATTTAGAAAAATACGCACAAACTATATTTTATTCATATTTTTGCAAATAAGCACAAAAAAATAATCAACATGAAAAAAGTATTACTACTTGCGCTGGTTGCCAATATCTGTTTCTTTTCGCAACCGGCACATGCAACAACCGGCCAATCTGTAAAGGGCGAAAAGAATGCTGAGTATTGGCAAAAAATGGCAGACGGAATGACCCAATCTCTTATCAAAAACTTTTGGGGCGCCAGTTTTAAAGGTTATGAGAACCGTTATTATTTCAACTACGGCAGCAATTTATCAAACATGACAACTGAACATTACTGGCCGCAAGCCCACGCTATGGATGTAATTGTAGACGCTTATATGCGCACAAAAGACAAACAATACAAAAACATCTACCCGTTATGGTGGGAAGGCGCGCCGAAATTCAATTTTGCCGGTAAGCAAAATCCGAAAGATGCGTGGTGGAATGTTTTTGTAGACGATATGGAATGGATGGTGTTAGCTCAAATCCGAATGTTTGAAAGTACTAAAAACAAAAAATACATTGAAAAAGCCCGCCAAATGTATGATGACTGGATCTGGACTACTTGGGGGCCCGAAGACGAAAAACCTTGGTTTGGCGGAATTACATGGAAAACAGACGTATCAAAATCGAAAAACGCTTGTTCAAATGGTCCGGCTGCCCTTATCGCCGCTCGCCTTTACAGATTTTACGACAATGCGAAATTCAAAAACGGAAAAGTAAAAGAGGCCTATTTGAATGAAGCCATTAAAATTTATACATGGGAAAAAAATTATTTATTCGACCGTAAAACCGGCGCTGTATTCGACAATATCAACAAACGGGGACAAATTCAAAAGAACTGGATATTTACATATAACGTCGGCACTTTCTTGGGCGCAGCTCACGAACTTTATAAAATTACCGGCGATAAGCAATATTTAGACGATGCCGTATTAGCATCCGATTATGTAATCGACCATATGTCAAACAATAACGGAGTACTTTCTGACGCTACGTCCGGCGATGGAGGCCTATTTCACGGCATATTCTTCCGTTATTTCGTGAAATTGGCAAACGAGGAAGATCTGCCTTACGACACTCGTAAAAAGTTCCATGACTACTTGACGCACTTGGCAACCGTAATGGCCGATAACGGTATCAACCACAACACCATGTTTTACGGCGGTAGTTGGTGGAAAGCACCGGCAGACAACGAACAAGTACAACTTACACCTCATCTCTCCGGTTGTATGTTAATGGAAGCCATGTGTGTACTTAAACCATTAAAATAATTGATTCGATATAAATTTATTGCATTTATTAATACCGATCTTAAACATGACGCTATCCTGTATTTCAAACAGGATAGCGTTTTAACATCGATAATCTTTTAAAAAGCTGCTTTATTCTCACAAATATCATCAAAATCATGTCTGATTTAATTGCAACAGTCCCATTCATGCTACTGCTCACAACGGGAACTTATTTGTTAGGAAATTATATCTACAATAAAAGCGGAATATCCATATTACATCCCATTCTTATAAGCATAATAACAATCATAGGTGTTCTAAAATGGTTCGACATACCATACGAGGTATATGCCGAAAAAAGTTCTTTAATAGACTTTTTATTAGGTCCGTCGGTTGTTGCGCTCGGTTATACGTTATACGAACAAATCAATTATATCAAAGGAAAAGTCATTACCATATTGACATCCGTTTTAGTAGGTAGTTTTGTCGGCGTAATAAGCGTTATTACCATTTGCCGGCTTATGGGTGTAGAAGAGTGCATCATCGCATCATTAGAACCGAAATCGGTTACTACGCCGATAGCTGTCAGCCTTGCCTCCCGTTCCGGAGGAATACCGGCACTAACGGCAATCGTTGTTGTAGTATGCGGAATATTCGGAAGTATTACAGGGCCTTTCGTATTAAAAACCATGCACATAAAAAGTAAAGTAGCGCAAGGTTTGGCTATGGGTGCGGCCGCTCACGGATTAGGAACGGCGCGAGCCATCGAAATGGGTGCAGTAGAGGGAGCCATCAGCGGTTTATCTATCGGATTGATGGGTATTATGACTTCTCTATTGATTCCTCTTTTAGAGATGTTATTCAGATAAACCCTCCGACAACGAAAAACGACGATTTCGCCGTGCCGTCCAATAAGTCAATACAATAATTAACCCATATACTACATAAATAATACCAAGAGCGGGAGGTGTATCGCCTTTTCCGTACGAGTGTAATCCGGAAAGATAATAATTCACGCCGAAGTAAGTCATCAGCACCGAAGTCAAAGCGAAAACAGTCATCACGCTAAAAGCAAAATCACTACGCAACTTCGGGATAAAACGTGCATGCAATACCAACGCATACACTATCATTGTTATCAAAGCCCATGTTTCTTTGGGGTCCCATCCCCAATAACGTCCCCACGACTCGTTTGCCCAAACAGCACCCAAGAAAGTCCCCGCAGTAAGCAAACATAAACCGATTGTCAAAGATAACTCGTTTATGATGCGTAACTCCTCAATCCGCAGATTCCAAACAGAATAGTTCTCTCGGTTTCTAATGTTCATCATGAACATAGACATTAATCCTAATAAAAAACTCATACCGAAAAAACCGTAACTGGCAGTAATCACTGCTACGTGCAGCATTAGCCAATACGATTTCAGCACAGGGACCAACGGTGTTATTTCCGGATCCATCCAATTGAGATTGGCAACAAACAAAATCAATCCCGCTAAAAACGTTGCCAAAGCTACGGCAATATGAGAACGACGGCTAAATAACAATCCTGCCAAAGCCGAAGCCCACCCCACATACACCATCGATTCGTACGCATTAGACCATGGCGCCTGCCCCGAAATATACCAACGCATCCCGATTCCAAAAGTGTGGTAAGTAAATGCTGCAATAATAAGCCCCAACCAAATGCCAGACAACAACGTTATTATTTGAGTACGCCGAAAATATCCCAATATAGAAATAAACAAAAGAGAAAGGCCTAAAATCAAATATACTTTCGCCGAAACACCAAAAATATTCAATCTATTATACCACACCTCCGCTGATACTTTCTGTTTGCTCATCAGTTCCACATTAGAACGAGCCCGTTGATATGTATCAATCATATCGGCCACTTCATCGGCCTCTTTCCATTGTCCGGAAGCCAAAGCATCGCTCACCTCGCTCAAATACCAATCGAAAATTTTCGACACAAACATCGAATCTTTTCCGGCATACACGCTTAGGTCATCACCGGAAGAATACCATTTATTATTCACATCTCCGGCCAACGGAAATAACGCCAACATTTTCTGTTGCTGTAAAGCATAAATTATATTTACCTTTTCATCCAGTTTCAATACATCTTTGTCAAACGAACTACGAGCCTTTACCGGTTTATTGTATATCTGTTCTACTTGGGAAGCTATTTTATAATTTCCCTGTTGATCGAATACATCAAAAAAAGAAATATATTTACTACCTTCTTCCGTTCCGAGAATTTTCTGTAACTGTTTATTTGTCTGTCTGATTATTTTAACATGATTCCAATAAGAAGGATTGACCAACATACCTAAAATCACCTGATCGGAAGACAAACCTTCATAACTATCATCTCTATATATTTTCCTCAACAATTTCTCCGTATAAGTATTTACAGGTTCTATTCGTCCCGAAGGCGATTGTATCAACAACGAACCGAACTTTTCGGCATGACAAGCAGAAAGTACACGAGCCGACATACTTCCCGCTACCTTATCGGGAGTAGACCAAACAGGAAATGCGCCTGAAACAAAAAACAACACAATAATCCATGTTTTTTCAGATACTCTGATTCCCTGCAATCGTTTAATAAGAAAACGGAAACGAGTGTTCTTTCCCATTAATACCCACAAAATGCCTATCAACAAAAGCCAATATCCGCAATAAGTAATCATCGTGCCCCAATAGTCGTTATTAACCGAAAGTATCGTACCTTTTTCATCCGAATCGTACGAAGACTGATACAATCTATATCCTTTTTCGTGCACCACTTTATTCATATACAAATGCTCCTCCCTGCTTTCACCCTTATCGTCTGTCAATTCCAAATCACTTTCAAAAGAGGATGGACTATACGAGCCGGGATAACGCAACAACCGAAAATCCATCAACTTTACAGAGAAGGGCAATTTTACATTATCGGCTCCATAAGCAACCTCTATCATCAAATCGCCGAACGATAAATAAGTAGGGACAGAAGGCGTATAAGGTATATTTTCCAACATAACACTTCGCTCTTCGGCTCCCTTACGGATAAGTAACGATATAGCCCGCTTTCCGTTTGCTGCGATGTATGGACGGTCTTTCATTTCTAAAACGACATTTTCTCCCTGAAAAGTATGATGCTGACGAAATGAAGCTCCTCCCAACACCGAAAATGAGAGCGGAACAGCGTATCGCTCTTGTATATTGTCTTTCTTTAATGTATAAATAATATAAGATTCTTGCGTAATCATCCGGTCGCTCGACTCTCCCTCACGAATGTGCATAATCCCTTCAAACCCGAAGATACGTGTAACGAAAGCCCCTGTCAATATTACGATAAAAGCAAAATGGAATATTATAGCCGCATATCTTTTCCGTTGCAATAATCTACCATTCAACATTATAGCTATAAAATTAGCAATCATCAAAAATTGCAACAGATAAACTCCGATATTATTATACACAAACATTCTCGCCATAGCTGCATCGAAGCGGCTTTCTATAAAAGTTGCCACAGCCAACAATATGGCATACACAAGCATCAATATCAACGCTAATTTGTATGAAGACAAAAAAGAGAATAACTTATTTTTTATTTGCATAACCGGCACTTTATAATAGGCATTAAACTATTTTTCCAGACACAATCATTTATAAATTTACATAAACCGTACACAAATATAATACGAGTTTCTCTATAAAAACGCATTCGCCTGCCTATTTACAACTATTTAGGAAACCGGCCGATAGATTCTCCGGAATAATTAATTTTACTTCATCGTATTTACGATACGATTATCGTTTTAAACAACAACAATACTTCCCAAAACAAGACAGCATTAAACCATACCGTTACTAAATATTTTAACCTAAAAAAAATTTACAATAGCAACATTAGAAAGGATAAAATAACCGTTTTACCACAAATAAAAAATATCCCTGTCGAATGTTGTTTCGACAGGGATTTTATCTCAACCTTTTATCAATTTACGCAACAGCAAAACCGATTGACCCATTACACTATATTACCGAACTATACCTCCATTTTCTTTCAAAGGGAATGTCTGAACCTTTTTCCCGTCTACAAGCCGAGATAATATCCATCCTTCCCCGTTCTTATTGGTTTCAAGCCTCCAATCATAAGACGGATCTCTCAATAGTTTTTTTATCCATCGAGGAAAAGCGTTGGCATGTCTGGCATCTTCCCACGTTCTGATGGTTTGGAAAATCTGATCTTTTTGCGGACAACTTTCCACATCTTTTTGATTAACAGAAAAGAAATAAGTTGCTCCGAATCCAACTGAAATCGCTTCGATATGTTCGTACTGCTCAACCGTAGAATTTTCCTTTATACCGAAATTACCTCCGAAAGAAACCGGATAATAATTGGAAAAAGTTACATCGCGTAAATCTTTTCCCTGACTTGTGGTACTACCCCACTCACGGGTATCGACATCATATAGGTTACGTCCTCCTCCAACATTCCAAACACTTTGATAATGCCAAGAACCTTCCGATAAGGTAGCCCCTGAAAAACGGATATACGGAATACCTAACTTCTCTGCCTTGTCAAACATTTTACGGAAGAAACGTTTCGCAGAATAATATCCATGACCATTATTGAATAGAAATTCCTGCCCGTCAAAATCATATAACGTAACACCGCTCTTATGCGCCACTTCGGCATAATATTCGGCTATTTTGTCTTGGAGAGCTAAATTCGGTATAATCCCGTCATAACCGTAATTTATGGTAACTTGTAATTTATAAACCGTATCGCCAGCCAGATGCGCAGCCGCTTTTGTTCCCCAATATCCCCTTGTAACTTTTTTCAACGTATAAGGTTCCGTCTCTGAAACACCCAGATAATGTATCAATTCGTTACCTATTTTTATCATATTAAGATTCTTGCAATGCCCCTCCCAACTCGCAATTTCATCTAAATAGGTCGGATCGTCAATTACAATAACGGTATCTTCGGGAGAAATATCCGCCTTTAATATCCGTTTCTGCTGATAACATAAGCTATCGTTAGGAAAAGGAGAGGCGTCTTTTGTGCCCGGAGCCAAAGAGTTGGTTATACAAACCCGCCCTAACATAACACCATGCTCCGCAGCCAAATCGGCAAACTCACGATGCGAAAGAGTTTTTTTTCCTACACGAAACGGCTTTCTCTCATGATTCTTTCCATCCAAATAACCATCATTACCTCTATCTGGACGAACAAAACCTTGATCATAAGCATGTATAGCAGGGAATCCTAATCGAGAGGCATAAGGAATAATGCTATCATACAGATTACCGCTCGTCATAATATCCGGAGAATAAGCCGCAGGATCTTTTATCCATTTTCCGTTTACTTTCGGATAGGGTAATCCTTCTGATAAAACAATGTTTTGTATCACATCCAACAAGGCGGTACTATCCGGACTTCCCCATAAGGCAACGGATGAACCGATAAAATCAACACCGGGTATAGGTTCTACCTCTATATGATTTGGAATATTAGCCGGCATATTCGGAATCAGAGAGTAAAAAACCTGACGGCTTTTCGTTCTATCTCTGGATTGGTAATTAATATATACCCTTCCTTGCTTATCGACCATTGCCGCATTCCCGTACATAATTCTATAATAAGGTTCCTTATTCGCATAAAAAGCCACATCGCTTACGCCATCTCCTCCAAGCGTGAAAACCTGTCCTTCATATAAACTGTCAGGCAAAGGAAAACGTTGTGCATCGGGCGTATGTATAATATATTGGAAAGGAGCCGCATCTCCCTCTGTATCGGCCGTTCCTCCCAATGTATTATCATCAAGCGCCAACATGCCTATGCTGTAATTTATTGTTTCGCTCGTATCGCGCGCTACCCCGATAATCTCACCTAACAAATTAGTTATATTGGTATAATACGCCCCCCACTGAACCACATCTATACCGTTACGGGGAACAACATCTACCAAAGTCATTTTAAAATATTTATCTTCAACCTTCAAGGATACCTTCGCTACCGATCCGTTAGGATACTCAATTGTAAACAAGCCCGTGTTTTCATCGTAAACAGCTTTTCGCGGTATATAATATTCTTTTTTCTCGCTATTATACAACGAAAGCAACGGCGACGGTTTATCTGACGGACTAAATTCTCTTTGCGGAGACACCGTCACATTCTTCATACTCGTAATGTATCCCTTGCTATTAACATTGATACCGAAATAGTCGGTTTGAAAATCCCATGTTTTTTCCGGACCACAACTAAACAGAAGCAAGGAAAAAACAATTAAGAAAATCATCTTCAAGCGCATAATCATACTAATTTATTTTTAACTTATAATTCACTGTTTTTCCTGATTTAACCGTTACTTTATTTTTCCACTGTAAAAAAGCATTATCTCCTAATGGACGAGCTGCTTGTTCCGCATTTTCGGCAAATATCGTTACAACAGCATCATAAGCCGTAGGATTTGTCAATCGTAAAACTATTTGCTTGTTGTTTCGGCTCACAATCTCGGCGCTTATATGGTCAAAAACATACACAGAATCAATATCCGTACGCACATATATACCCGGTATTTCCAAAGCCATTAAAGCTCCGTTCGTTTCGTTCCAGCCGGTTTTTCCCATACTCTCTTCTCCCCGAGAACCTCTACTATCGGCATCGCAGTAAGTCAACCGCTCGGTAATTTTTCCATTCGGTTGAACTCCTTCTGCATGCGCATGAATTACATCACGAAGTAAATCGGCATATAATACATTTCCTGTGATACGATATATTTTAAACAAAACATCTCCCGATTGCGTACAGAAACCGGGAGCTCCATGTTTATTCTGCGTACTAGCCCATACCGCTCCCGTCAAATTTGCGCCTAACTTAGCAAGAGGCGTATCATCGGGCAAACGATAAAAATACGATACTGTCCACGTAGCGCATAAATTAGCCAAATCCTCAGCTTGTTTCAAGTATTTGATTTCACCTGTCAATTCGTAAAGCGTCATCAAAGATGTTGTCAGCGCAATAGCCGTTTCCGAATCGGCATTTTGTAAAATATCACCGCATCCTCCGGAAGTAAAGCCTACCAACGCAAAATTGTCATAATAATCAGAAGCGGCCTGACAAGCTACATCCAAATAATCGGGATTATCATAATAAACAGAAGACAATGCTAAACCCGCTACCGCCATCGCTCCGCTCGTTGTATTATATACGGCTACATCTCCCGATCCTACATGAACATAATTGCCCCACGTACCATGTTTTCTCCAAGTATTTACAAACGCATCCGCCAGTTTACGGACATCCGACTCCCATGCAGAGTTAATGGCGTCCGCTCTCCCTTGTTTTTTTAACAGCATAAATTGTTTTACCATCCAATAAAGTACATCTCCGTTTCTACGCGTCAGACCGATACCCGGATATTGAAGGGCTGCATCTCTATTCTTCGGATTTCCATCAGAAGCCAAAATATCGTAATAATAACCGCTTTTTCCTTTGGCTCTGGGTAACGCAAAATCAAATGTATTTTTTACTCTTTGCAAATGCTCCGTATCGCCCATTGCCAACATAGGATATGTATTAATCAATCCGCCAATCCATCCGTACGACATCCAATCTGCATTTTCCGGACAATAATCTTCCCATTGCCCTTTATAATAACGCTCATCAATGTTCCGCACCATACGAGAAAATACTTCGCTCATCGGCATTAGATTTCTGGGAGGTAGACTTTCGATATGGCTCTTACGCTCTCGCATAAAATAGGCTAACAATTCCGGCACATCTTGACAAGGAAATTTTAGTTCCGTTACACTAATTACAATTTCTTCTCCCTTTTTCACGGAAATACCCCTGTCAGGGCTTTTACTAAATCCTATAAATTCCGGTTTCCGTTCACGCACGCCCGGAGCGCTGACAACAAAAGACGCCACACTCCTATCGGGCGTCTCTTCAACAATCAAAGCATGGTCAATCACTTGATTGTTCCAGTCTATTCCTTGATCAGTCAATAAGATAGTTCCGGAACATTTAATTCGTTCCAATATAGCGATAGCGGGAGTAGCTGCATTACTGGCATTTATCTCCAATCGAGATTTCGCCCCATAATCCGGAGATAATTGCGGAATAGGATTAGATGTCAAAGCCAAATCTTTTCGGTTATAATCTGACTTATCTAAACCCGTAGCATACGAACGGTTCACGATACGCTGCCTGTTACCATTATATACAGACGAAGGTATCATTACATAATTATCGCTTGTCCATCCATAATAATCAAAAGCTACCGCCACCCCTACATCGTGTAAATCTTGTTCGGCTATAAATGTAAAAGTATATTTTACACCCTCTTTAACAGACAATTGCTCTACACTTACTTTCCATGCCGAAGTATGGTCTATCTCTTTACATTGTTTTAGTTCCGATTCATTATAAACGCACTCTAATAAACGGATATATTTACTCGTATCCTTAACATCCGGCAACCAAGTTGTTTGCGCTGTTGCATTCACCTTCCCCAGAAAAAGAACAAGCATATATACAATTATCTTTTTTTTCATTTGCCAAAATTTTATCAATAACAATTCTTTATCGTATCATTATAAGTTGTGCATATAACCGAATCAATTCATCTTCAATACGGAAATATGCACAACTTAAATTTATTTATCCATCAAACCATAGATATTTATCTATCAATCTTCTATAATCACCCGGAAACCTACGTTATATACTTTTTGATACGGCAGGTATGCCCGGCGGAAAAGAGATGTAGATGTTTTGGGATGGTCTATCCATGACCCTCCGCGAACAACTTTCTCTACCTGCTCCGTTTCTTCTTTTTTCTTTTGCGCATACGGAGCATAATCAGAACGAGTCCACTCTTCTACATTTCCGTGCATATCGTACAATCCCCAAGCATTCGGCGCATATTGTTTTCCGCCTTCCTGCATCACTTTACCATCGTCTACACCTTTTTCTTTCGGATGCCATATATAATATTTACGCCACGGATTATTTGCTGACATAGGTTGAGGATCAATGCCTGAAACTGCCAGTTTCTCTAACTGAATATCCGCCATATTCTCGTATTTACTGAAATCGTCATTAAGCGTTCCATACCAGAAATCATCGGCACTGCCCGCACGGCAAGCCCATTCCCATTGCGTTTCAGTAGGCAATGTTATGTTTAGGCCTGTTTTTTCGCTCAATTTTTTACAATATTCCATCGCTTCATTCCAGCTGACACGGATAGCTGGCTGTTCGTCTCTATTGGCTTCGTAACCGCCATTTACGTGGTCTTTCCACTGTTGATGATTCAATTGGCTGGTGTGATTCGGGAATATAGCGCGGAACTGTTCGTTGCTGACTTCCATTTCTGCCATCCAGAAGGCTTTATCCACTTTTGCCTTATGCGCCGGAGCATAATCCGTATTCGGGCGGTTACTACCCATAACAAACTGCCCCGCAGGAATACGTACAAATGTCATTTTTGTACCCGGAGCCAATTCTATGGTCTTAGTAGTTTCACCTTCTTTTTCCACCATAGCCTTAGCTACTGAGGTATCAAACGGCCACCCTTTTACTTTTACCTCTTTGTATTTTTTCGGTTCTTGCTTAGGCATAACCGGTTCTTGTTTGGGTTGCGACGCCAAATAATCGGCATAAGCCTTTATCTCTCCCTGCCAATCTACACCGGCTCCATTTGCATATTTATTGTTCAACTCTATGCGACGGGCTATCTGATCGATACCGTTACGGGGATTTGCACGGAATTTACCATGATAAGGTGCATTAAAATCTATCCAATTGTAAATGGTTTTCCATTCTTTTTCCGTCAATTCCACACCATAATGACCGTTTTTCAATAATACGACTAACGGGCTTGTTGAAGCATGATATTCATACGGTTTCATTACTTCTACCTCCGCTTCCGGACCCTGCCGATGCACATACGGATGCAACGCTAAATAACTTTCGCCGAATCCTGTAAATTTATCGATACGACCACCTGGAAAGTTCGCTTTCGGAGACTTACCGTTATGACAGGCAATACAAGCTCGGTCAAGAATAGGTTGTATTTCCAAATCAAATGTAAACGACCGTACACCGCCCTCCGGAGCTTGAATTGTTTGAGGCGCTTTTGTAGAAGCAATTACCCGTTTGGGAATAGGTATCTGGTTTTGATCTTCATGACAACCTACACATGAAACGGTTTCTCCCGGCATACCGGTTGTCCAACTTCTCATCCACTGTATTGCACGGCCTTCACTATCCAAAGGTTGTATAGAAATAGGCGTATTGGCAGGAATTTTAAACATTACAGATCCGTCTTCTTCTACCGGAACCGTACCCAGCAACCGTTTAATATCCCATCCGCTTTGAATACCTTGCGCCGTATGGTCGGACGGCGAATGCTGATAAGCGTATTCATACGCAAATATACGCAGATCTTTCACCGTTCCTCTGGGCACATTCGGTAACCCTTCGCCTTCATAAATATCTTGTA
>JAFUKV010000088.1 GCA_017467745.1 Bacteroidaceae bacterium
CGCTACGGATACGGGTTATCAAATCTAACGTTTCTTGCTTGGTTACTTTTCTTCTCATCTGCCGCAACATCGGGTCGCTAATGTGCTGCAACGCTATATCGAGATACTTGCACACATTGTCTCGTTCTGCCATTACAGGTAATATATCGAACGGAAACTGAGAGGGATAAGCGTAATGTAATCGTATCCACTCTACGCCTTTTATGTCGGCAATACGGCCTACCAATTCAGCCAACCGAAACTCTTTGTAAAGATCATATCCATAATATGTCAGGTCTTGGGCTATCAACTGAAATTCTTTTACGCCTTGATCTACTAACAAACGTACCTCATCTGTCAACTACTCGATAGAACGAGAACGGTATCTGACCGTAATATTAGGTATGGCGCAATACGAACACATGCGGCTACACCCCTCTCCTATTTTTACATACGCATAATGGGACGGCGTAGTTAATATACGTTGCAATGACAATTTTTCATCGTAAACTTTTCCCAAATCAGTCAAAAGATTGTGCCAATCGAACTTTCCGTAAAACTTATCTACTTCGGGAATCTCGCCTGTCAACTCTTGCAAATAACGCTCAGACAAGCATCCCATAACAAATAATTTTTTTATTTTTCGCTGTTTCTTCGCCTCTACAAAATTCAGAATCATTTCGATTGATTCTTCTTTGGCATCGCCTATGAAGCCACAAGTATTGACAATAACAATCTCGCCTGACACTTTTTCCGCATCGTGAAATACATTATAGCCATTCGCTTTGAACTGACGCATCAACCGCTCGGAATCGACCAGATTTTTTGAACATCCCAATGTAATGATGTCCACCCGATTTTTTACCATATACCGTTACACTTTAAGGAATGACAAAAGTACAATTTTTTTGGGAACTTAGAGAGCTACGATTATACTCTGCTTAAAAAACAAAGTTCTCTATTTGTTTTTTTATGTTTCAAAATTATCTTTGTACCCGAAATTTTCGCAATATGAAACATTGCTTTTGGCTTGTTCTTATAATTATCGTATCTGTTTTTTCTTCTTTTTCGATAGAGAAAGAAACTTGTTATCTCCAAACGGAACAATACCAACATGTATCGCTTAATGATGATATTTTCCACACCCCAACAACCATAGCCAATTTTGCAGAAATGCCGGTCTGCCCAACAAACCCTAATTTACGGTTATGGAAAAAGCAAAACTTACAAAAAAAATGTTCTCGCAGCGGAAATGAAACCACGCTTTACAACGAAAAAAATATAGAAAAAAAATACGCCGACAAACCGAACAAAAAACATGCCCAAATACTCTCTTCTCGCTACAAAAACGGATTTTATGTATATTTTTTAAGGAAATTACTGATATAATTTGTTATTCCATTAGCAAACTACCGCTCTCCGTTAATTACGGCAGAATTATCAATTTACGATTATCCCTAACATACAATAGGATATCGGCATATTTATTAGACAAAAAACAAAATGGAACCGAACAAATTATATTCAGGTCTTACAGACACGCAAGTAAAAGAAAACAGACAAAAATACGGAGCAAATATATTGACTCCTCCCAAGCGGGAATCGCTATGGAAAATTTTTATCGAAAACTTCAAAGATCCTGTTATCCGCATTCTCTTAATGGCCGTTGTATTATCGGTCGGAATTAGTGTTGCGGTTTATTTTACAGAAGGCACTTTCGAAATAGCCGAAACCATAGGTATTGCCATAGCCATCGTTCTGGCTACAAGTGTTTCTACATGGTTTATAAATGACGCAAACAAAAAATTCGATTTATTAAATCAAGTAAACGACGATACGTTGATGCGGGTTGTCCGTAACGGCAGTCTTACGGAAGTTCCTAAAAAGGACATTGTTGTCGGTGACATCGTTTTATTAGAACAAGGTGAAGAGATTCCGGCAGACGGCATTTTATTAGAAGCCGTGTCTCTTGAAATAAACGAATCGAGCCTGACAGGAGAACCGGCTACAAGAAAAACCGTTGTCGAAGAAGATTTCGACCCGGCAGCAACCTACCCGTCAAATCTCGTATTACGGGGAACAACCGTTATAGACGGGCACGGAACGATGGAAGTTACAACGGTAGGAGACGCTACCGAATTTGGAAAAGTAGCCAAAGAAGCAACCGAAAAAAGCGAAGAAGAAACTCCTTTGAATAAACAATTGAACGTTTTAGCGAAATTTATCAGCGTGGTAGGATTCGGCATTGCCGGAATTACGTTTTGCATTTTATTCGTCAAAGGCCTGTTTTACAATCCCAATATTCCCGCTCCTACTCTCGGACAATTCGGGTTGGTATCTTCCGTCATTTTTTCCGTTTTCATAGCGTTGGCAAACATTTGGATTCCTGTTTTACAAGATCTATTTTATCTGTTGAACAAAACCATCCCCCAATGGTTACGACCGCAAGGTAAAAGATATTACATGCTATATGCAATATTATCTCTCGCAATTCTGCTTCCTATCGGTTACGCCTGCGGGGTCAAGTTTTGGGAAAGAGACACATGGATTTCTTTAACGGCAGCAAAATCAGTGCTCAACGCTTTTATGGCCGCCGTTACATTAATAGTTGTAGCTATACCCGAAGGATTGCCTATGAGCGTAACTCTCAGCTTAGCTTTAAGTATGAGAAAAATGTTGAAAGCTAACAATCTTGTTCGCAAAATGCACGCCTGCGAAACAATGGGTGCAGCTACGGTTATCTGCACGGATAAAACGGGAACTCTTACTCAAAACCGCATGTCGGTACACGAAACAGATTTTTTCGCCCTGCCCGATCAAAAATTAACGGATAATATTTTTTCTCAAATCATTATCGAATCTATTGCCTGCAATACAACCGCATTTCTTGAAAATACAGACGACGGTACTGTAAAAACATTAGGTAACCCCACAGAAGCCGCGCTTTTATTATGGTTACAAAAACAAAACATCAACTATCTCCCCGTGCGTGAAGAAGCTACAATAATAGAGCAACTCACCTTCTCGACCGAACGGAAATACATGGCTACTTTGATAGATTCTCCTTCCATAGGGAAAAAAGTATTATATGTAAAAGGAGCTCCGGAAATTATTTTGGCAAATAGCCGCTCCGTCAAAATTTCGGAAGGATTGACCGACATACCTGATAAACGGGGTGAAATAGAGGCAAAATTATTGGATTATCAAAATCAGGCAATGCGCACATTAGGATTCGCATACGAAATAATAGAAGACGATAGTCCTCGTTTCGAGAACGGGAAATTAGTAAATACAAATCTTACGTTCATAGGTATAGCCGCTATCTCCGACCCTATACGACCAGATGTGCCAGCCGCAATACAAAGATGTTTCGACGCCGGCATACAGGTAAAAATCGTAACTGGCGATACACCCGGAACAGCCAAAGAAATAGGCAGGAAAATCGGGTTATGGAAACCCGAAG
This sequence comes from Bacteroidaceae bacterium, assembly GCA_017467745.1. Classification (GTDB taxonomy): domain Bacteria; phylum Bacteroidota; class Bacteroidia; order Bacteroidales; family CHK158-818; genus Gallibacteroides. The sequence goes on from JAFUKV010000088.1 coordinate 3,443, forward strand.
ATACAGAGATGAACCACATTACCGGATCTGAATTTGCGGCATTGAACGATGAAGAGGCTTTCAATCGGGTAGAACACCTGAAAATTATGTCGCGCGCACGTCCTACCGACAAACAAAGACTGGTTCAATTACTGCAAAAACACGGTGAAGTATTAGCCGTTACCGGAGACGGAACAAACGACGCGCCTGCTCTAAATTTCGCACATGTAGGCCTTTCAATGGGAACCGGCACTTCCGTTGCCAAAGAAGCAAGCGACATCACCTTGTTAGACGATTCGTTCAATAGTATCGCATCGGCCGTAATGTGGGGGCGATCGGTTTTTCTGAATATACAGCGGTTTATATTATTTCAACTCACCATTAACATGGTAGCGTTAATCATCGTAATGATAGGTTCTATCTTAGGGTCGGAATCTCCTATAACCGTAACCCAAATGTTATGGGTAAATCTGATTATGGATACATTTGCAGCAGGCGCACTGGCTTCGCTGCCTCCCGATGAAAAAGTAATGAAACAAAAGCCCCGTAACACAAACGATTTCATTATTGTTCCGCAAATGCGACGATTAATTTTAGGAACAGGCTTGTTATTTATCATCGTTCTATCCGGATTACTTTTCTACTTTGCCGACTTTGGCGGTGGAATTACCAATACAGCCGAAAGCGTGAAAAACCTAACTATGTTTTTTACCTTTTTCGTCATGTTGCAATTCTGGAACATGTTTAATGCTAAGACTTTCGGCAGTAACGATTCAGCATTTAAAGGTTTAAAAAAAAGCGAAGGGTTCGTTTTGGTTTCACTTGCTATTTTATTAGGCCAATTTATTGTAGTAACATTTGGCGGAGAGGTTTTCAGAACGGTTCCGCTATCCGCTTACGAATGGCTGAGCATCATCGTATCCAGTTCTTTGGTTTTATGGATTGGCGAAATTATACGTTTCTTCAAACGTTTCTATGCAAAATAGATCTCCACAAGTAAACAGTATTATCTCTTTTACGTTTTATATACAAAAGAAAACTCAATACGCGCCGAATGAAAAGAGATTCTAAAAACTACCTTATTTACACACTGATGATGCTTATCTTCGGTGTGTTGATATACACAGCATTATGGGCAGGAAAACATTTTGACACGTTTTCCGAAGCTCATAAAATAGGACAAAACGTTAAAGCGTTTCAAATGTTTAAACAAATCATAATAGACAATTTAAACAGTTCTATTACAACGCTAATTATACAAATTATCGTTATACTAATTGCTGTTAGAATTTTTTCGTTTTTATTCAAACGCATAGGCCAACCGGGTGTGATAGGTGAAATTGTTGCCGGAATCGTTTTGGGACCATCGTTATTAGGACATTTTTTCCCGAATGTATTTCTAACTCTTTTTCCCGAACACTCCTTAACAAATCTAAACCTATTGAGCCAGATAGGTCTGGTTCTTTTCATGTTCGTTATCGGTATGGAACTGGATTTTAGCGTTCTCCGCAAAAAGATGAACGAAACACTGGTTATCAGCCATGCCGGAATAGTTGTACCTTTTTTCTTAGGTATCCTAACTTCTTTTTGGGTTTACGAAGAATATGCCTCCCAACACACGGCATTCATCCCGTTTTCGCTTTTTATAGGCATATCAATGAGTATCACGGCCTTCCCCGTACTTGCCCGCATTGTACAAGAACGTAATATGACCAAAAGCCCTATCGGAACATTAGCTATCGCATCTGCTGCCAACGACGATGTTACCGCATGGTGCTTGTTGGCGGTAGTGATAGCCATAGCCAAAGCGGGATCTTTTGTTAGCGCGCTGTTCACCATAGGTCTTGCTTTTATCTATATCTTATTTATGTTTCAGGTAGTGAGACCGTTTCTAAAAAAAATAGGAAATGTTTACGCCTCATCCGAAGTTATTAATAAAACATTCGTGGGTTTTATTTTCTTAGTTCTTCTCATTTCCTCCGTCATCACCGAAATCATTGGTATACACGCTTTGTTCGGCGCTTTTATGGCAGGCGTGATTATGCCGTCCAACATAGGGTTTAGAAAAGTAATGATGGATAAGGTAGAAGACATTGCCCTCGTATTCTTTCTACCTCTGTTTTTCGCATTTACCGGGCTTCGTACTCAAATCGGACTACTAAATACACCGGAATTATGGTGTATATGTATTCTATTGATCATCGTAGCCGTAACCGGGAAATTAGGGGGATGCGCCATTGCCGCACGTATGGTAGGAGAAACTTGGAAAGACAGTCTTATCGTAGGGACACTGATGAATACACGAGGGCTAATGGAATTAATCGCCCTGAACATAGGATACGAAATGGGGATATTACCTCCTTCTATTTTCGTTATGCTGATTATCATGGCTCTTTCCACAACGTTTATGACTACACCTTTACTGCATTGGGTAGAACGTTATTTTTCGTTGCAGGCGAAAAAGCGATATTCAGGCGAAAAAATATTGCTTTCGTTCGGACTACCAGAAAGCGGTAAAAATTTACTTATAATGGCATCTATTTTGTTCGGAAAACAGTTGCGTAAAACAGAAATTATAGCTTCGCACTTTACCATAGGTACAGACTTAAACCCGATTAAAGCCGAACAGTATCAAAAAGAAAGTTTCATACCCCTTAAAAAACAGGCTTTACGCATGAAATTAAAAATACATCCCCATTATAAAATCACCGATAAATTGGAACAAGAAATTATTCATCAAGTAGATGATGAAAAAATTAAATTCCTTTTTATAGGAGCCGGACTACAATTTCTACAAACGCCTCTAATATCCACACATAACGAATATTTCCCTAAAATAAACAATTTTTATAGGCTGCTTAAACAAAAAACATACCAACTTCCCGGTAACCTGATGAAAGACAAAACGGAACCGATTTTCAGCCATATAGACTGTTCGATAGGAATTTTGGTAAATCGAGGCTTAACAAAGCCTGAAAATATTTTTATCATTCTTAATGGAACAAAAGATGCGTTTTTATTTTTCTATATGGAAAGTATCTTAAAAAACAGCCGTAGAAATATAAATATCAGTCGGTTCGAACAAACCGCAGATAAAAATATATGGAAAAACCCTATATTATTAACATTAATGAGCAGCTATCCGAACAGAATAAATGTATGTATGCCAATAGAAGAGAATATACAAATGTACGAAAAAAATTCTCTCACCATTATCGGTTATGAAACATGTATGGAAGCATCTGAAAAAAGCGACCATTTCAGAAAGTTATCCTCCTTACTGGTAATCCGAGAAAAAAAGACTGATAATAGCTCGGAAAATGAAAATATCGAATAAAAAATACCAAAAACTTCTTTAACTCGTAACTTTTACTATCTTTGTATGATTTATTTAACTAAACTTACATAAACATGAAAGAAACTTTATTGTCGTTCGTAATGATAGCAGCAACTATCGTATCGGTCGGCGCACAAAAAAAAGTAGAAGTAGTTTCTCCTGACGGAAAATTAAAAGCAACTTTTGAAATAGGGAAACAATTAACTTATACCATTACACACGGAGAAGACACCATTGTTGCCGCCTCACCTATATCAATGACCCTCAATACGGGTGAAGTCTGGGGAAAACAACCCAAATTAAAAAAAACCGAAAGAAAATCAATAAAAGAAACTATTAC
>JAFUKV010000089.1 GCA_017467745.1 Bacteroidaceae bacterium
TGACATATCACCTCCACCAGCTATTATAAGATGTAAATTGTCATACTTTTTCTTTAATAACAAAAAAGCTTTTATCAAAATATCCGCGCCTTTTACTTTATCTAAACGCCCTGCAAACAAAATAATTTTTTCCCGTTTATTTATTCCAAATTCTTTTCGTATTTCATTCCTTTCCAAAAGAGAGATATTTGTATAAAGGTCTTTTATCCCATTCTGAATTAATACCATTTTCGATCTATCCACCTCATACATTTCCATTATCATATTAAATGAATGTTGTGCAATCGCTATAACAGAATCGGCACACGATAGTATTTTTTTAACTTCCTTCCATTGCTTCCGTACCAAATCATATAACGGACTATCTGTCTTTTTCTTTCGAGAAAAAACAATCGATTTAAACAAATCATAATTACCATTTAAGAGAAACATTGGCTCACAGTAATGCACTGTAATAATAATTTTTGCCCTAAAATATTTTTTTAACCCTTTTACCAAAGAATAATTATTCAAATAATTCAAATGAAAAATATTTTCCGCTTTATTGTCAACATATTGACGCAATATGTATAACATATTAACACAATACTCATCCTCTGTTACATGCTGACGGATACGCGGCATCACAATATGCTCTATTCCATTTATCTCTTTTCTCATAAACTCCATTTCTGCCGAAAACATATCAACAATATATATTCGAATATTTTCCCGCCTCATACATTGCACCAACTGTTCTGTATAGGTACCGATACCATAAAAAGCGGCCTTACTCAAATAATTAAATAAATACAAGTTTTTCATAACACAATTTTTAGCATAACATTCAAACCTATACCGCTTACTCCTCGATACAGTCCTATCGGTAAAAAAGGCAAATTTTTAATATCTGGCAACACTCCAATCATGTCCGGTTCTATACATATAGGATTTCCCTTATAACGACCATTACGAAGCGTATAAACTAAAACATCCCTATATCCGGCAATTTTCATATCAACAACTGCTAATTCCGATACAACGTGCACTAACTCTAACAGATATTCATCTGGGAAAGGTAATTTTTCACTCTCCTCAGCTTTACACGAAGTCAATCGAACAGAAACATAACGTAAAATATCCAATATTATCGAAAAACTTCCCGGCGTTGGCCGACGTAAATCCCGTTTCATAACCCGCCAATCCAAATCAAACAATATTTTATCAGAATCCCCTACCATTAAATTGTGCTGCAAAAGATACTCTATTCCCCAACCTACACCACAAAGTCCATTTTCCATTTCCAGCAACGGAACTTGCCCAACCAACGAATAAACTCTGTCCATTCTTTCCGAAGCAGCTTGTTCAAATACTCGTTTTCGGGAATAACGCGCATACTCAGAAAAAAATATGACACACCCCATCAATCCGTTATACAAACCGATATTTTTCACTCCCAAACTACTAAACAGCAAATCATTAGCTATTCGTTCCAACAATATATCCTGTTGTTTACTACATGTGTTCCTCATACTTATAATACAAATTGCCGTAATCTACTACACCCTGATTCAATATCTCAATTCAGGAAAAACAACCTCCCAAAATAGTAACTTGCCAGACTTAAATGTCAAACGATAAAACGGTCTCCAATTCCAAAAAAGAAAACTTTCACCCCACCCATACGGCTTCTTCGCATAAAAAACACCATTTACCCAATCTGCCCGCATACTACCTAAGAAACTACCGGATGGGGGTTCTCTTCGAAGCGAAGAATCATCCATCTGAAATTTTCCGCCGGTCAAACATTCCATTATCTCATAAGGGGCTTCTCGTGTCTTAAATACTCGTTCTACAACATAATCACTCGCCTTAAACTGAATATTTCTTAAATACAATACTCCTCTATAAATTATCCATTCGGGATAATAGGTTCCCGGCGGTTTGCCGAAAATACCTTCCTCCCAACCTACTGCACGGAGCTGGGGATAAATGTCTTCATAATTGTCAAAACAGGACAGGAAAGAACGGTTAAGCGAGTATAATTCTCCGTTCCAATATAAATCGTCTCCAATAGGCGATATTAAATAATTAATCGTATCCATATTCGGGCGTTTTTGCCCAAAAGAAATTTGGAACACAACCAATGACAATATTAAAGATACTCTGAATGTTCGGGCGGCCTCGTCAATCAATAATTTTTTCAGTTTCTTCCTCCTCATGGCACTCGGTTGTATTAGTTTATGTTGAACAAATATAAAATTTATTTTTTTATATTACAACACCCAACTTATCGATTAATTATTTTTAACTTGCATTTTACATAAGAAAACCCACACATCTACCCCTCCCAATTTATTTATCCGGAATGTTATGTTATCCTTATATATTAACAATTATTGAGCGTATGAAACAGTTATATCATTATACCTTTTATTATTACCCCTAATGCAAAGTTGCGGATTCGTATATAAACAGTATCTTACCGGAAACTACTATTGCGGTAGATACCCAAAATGATATAGGATGTGTGTTATCATAAACTGAAAGATGACACTACGCCCTATACGGAAATATCCGGAGCAAACGTTTATAAAATAGGATATGACAAATTTTACTCCTGTCAAAACTATTGTGCTTTGAGGGACAGCAAAAACGCCCTTGTAACGTTAAGGACAGGAACCTAAATAAAAAGGTCTGCCTAAATTAAATTTAGGCAGACCTTTATACAAATATATATTTTAATTTCAGAACTCGCTGGTAAAATGAAAACGTATTTTAGGGAAATCTGTTTGCGCCATTTGCAGCACATAACCCGAATCGGCTAAAAATACATCTCGCCCATCTTTGTCGAGAGCCATAAATTGATATTTCCGTTTTTTAAATGCTTCCAAAGCAGCTGCATCGTCGCTCTCTATCCAACAAGCCTTATAAAGGCTGATAGGCTCCCACCGACATTGCGCGCCATATTCGTGCAGCAACCGGTATTGAATTACTTCAAACTGCAATTGCCCTACTGTTCCGATAATTTTACGCCCGTTAAACTGATTGGTAAAAAGTTGGGCTACTCCTTCATCCATCAACTGCTCAACACCCTTATTAAGCTGTTTCGATTTCATCGGATCGGCGTTTTCTATATATTTGAACATCTCGGGAGAAAAGCTCGGTAATCCTTTAAAATGCAGTTCCTCACCCCCAGTCAACGTATCGCCGATTTTGAAATTACCCGTATCGGGCAATCCGACAATATCTCCCGGATAAGCCTCATCGACAGTTGATTTTTTCTGGGCCATAAAAGCCGTAGGACTGGAAAAACGCATCATTTTACCGTTACGGACATGCTTGTAATTCGCATTTCGCTCAAATTTTCCCGAACAGATTTTGACAAAAGCGATACAACTGCGATGATTAGGATCCATATTGGCATGTATCTTGAACACAAATCCCGAAAATGCTTCTTCTTCGGGACGCACAACACGTTCTATCGCCTGCACGGGTTTGGGTGTCGGAGCGATATGCGTAAAACAATCAAGCAACTCTTTTACCCCAAAGTTATTTAACGCCGAACCGAAAAAGACCGGCGCAAGCTCTCCCCTCAAATAGGCTTCGGTATCGAATTCGGGATAAACCCCCTCTATCAGTTCCATATCGGCACGCAATTTTTGCGCATCACCCTCACCGATGTATTTTTCCAGTTCCGGATTGCTTATATCCCGAAACTCCACAGATTCGGTAACATATTGTTTGCTGGGAGTATACAAATCGAGCTTTTGTTCATAGATATTGTAAACGCCCTTAAATCGTTGCCCGATATTGATAGGCCAGCTCAGCGGTCGAACAGAGATTTTAAGTTCCGCTTCCAATTCGTCCAACAAATCAAACGGATCTTTCCCTTCTCTATCCATCTTATTGACAAAAACAATCACCGGTGTTTTTCGCATCCGACACACTTCCATCAATTTACGGGTTTGCATTTCCACTCCTTTGGCGGCATCTACTACGATAATTACGCTATCTACCGCCGTAAGCGTACGATACGTATCTTCCGCAAAGTCTTGGTGTCCTGGCGTATCGAGAATATTTATTTTATAATCGCCATAATTAAAGCCCATTACCGATGTCGCAACAGAAATACCTCTCTGCTTTTCAATTTCCATCCAGTCAGAAGTAGCGGTCTTTTTAATTTTATTCGATTTTACAGCGCCGGCTACATGAATAGCGCCACCAAACAGCAATAGTTTTTCTGTCAATGTCGTTTTCCCCGCATCGGGATGACTGATTATCGCAAACGTGCGTCTTTTCTGAATTTCGTCGGTCAATACACTCATATATTACTGTTTCATTAATTTTTCTATACAAACGGCCAAGCTCTCCTCCCAATGCGGGATAATCAGCCCGAAAGTATTCTTTATTTTCTTTTTATTCATTACACTATAAAACGGCCGGGTAGCTTTTGACGGGTATTCACTACCCTCGATAGGATGCACTTTACAATCTCGTATTCCGGCCATACGGTGAATTGCTTTGGTAAAATCGTACCAACTGCAAACACCCTCGTTTGAAAAGTTATAGATTCCGGAGTGGAACGCACTGGTTTCCGAAACTTCTACCATTCTTAAAATGGCAGCGGCTAAATCGGCGGCATACGTCGGCGAACCTATTTGATCAAATATAACATTCAGCTCCGGCTTCTCCCGCCCCAATCGAAGCATTGTTTTTACAAAGTTGTTTCCAAAACAAGAATATAGCCAAGATGTCCGCACCACAACAGACTCCGGACAAGCGGCAAGCAACAACCTCTCGCCTTCCAATTTAGTTGCGCCATACACAGAACAAGGCGCGGTATCATCATCCTCATTGTATGGGTTATAGTGCACTCCTCTATACACATAATAGGTATACACATGAAAAACCTTAGCTCCGACAGATGCAGCCGCAAGCCCTAAATTCTGTACCGCCGACGCATTGATACGCCGACACGTATCAGCATCCTCCTCCGCTCGGTCTACGGCCGTATATGCGGCAGAATTCAAGATATAATCAACATTATTCTCTTTTACAAAAGCCGATACGGCGCTACCGTCGCAAATATCCAATTCCTCAACATCTGTGAAAAAGAAATTAAATGCAGGATACGAGGCTGACAACAATCTAAACTCATTGCCCAACTGTCCGTTTGCGCCTGTTACCAGTATATTTTTTTGTGCTTGCATAAAGTTTTCCGAATTAATTATTGTTATAAATCCAATTCATTGTTTCTATCTTGCTTATACTTCTCGGAAAGAACAGCCAAGAAGCGGCTGATCTGGCTTATCGCTTGTTGCGTTTCGGGCGTAACTTCCTTACCCTGCAATCTCAACATCAAAACACCGTATAACGCATCGAAACAAGTTTCTATTTCGCCTTTTACCTTATCTTTCGCCTTACTGCGCAATTCAACTATATAAGGAAGCGTTTTGTAAAATTCCGCACTATAAAACGGCTCCTTAGGCGATTTCATCAAACGCAAATGAAGATCGGTTAAATCGATGATAACATTTTTATTCAACTGCAAATGTCCGCTTTCAGCAACCCCCTCACGGCGCATCATATCGATAAGGCTTTCATACCAACCGAGAATCTCTTTTTTGATTTCCGCCGGCTGATCAAACTTTTCTACAATACCGCTATTTATAGCGTCAATATCCAACTTATACGCCCGTATCAAGTCTTCAATCTGCCACATATAGAGCAAATATTCAGCAATATTTTCTTTTTTCTTTTGACTGGCTATCAGCATTGTTCTGTTATTCAAATTTATATTCTCCCACTAATGAAAAGAAATCGCTACCTTTTACGCCCAACTGTCTGCAAACAGATTCAGCGGCGAAAATATCCGCAATATCATCCTCATTTACGGCATTCACAATTACTTTTCCATAGCGAGTTTCCAACTCCGTTTCCGAGCAGTTTGTTTTCATAACCGAAATTTTATATGGTAACGCCGTTACATCCTCCCGTACCGAAGCGCCCAACTCCTGCAATGCCGGATAAGCAGCATTAAAAATAAACTTTCCGTTTCGCTCTATTAAAGCGATTAATTTCTTATGAAAATTAAAATACAATCCGGCCGTTTCAAAAGACGCGTCTTTCACCCACTGAAAACGAGGCATAACCAAGATATGCGGATTATATAAATATCTTGACGGTATTTTATCGTGTACCGAAGCATCAAACTCCCGTTCCCCTTCCAACAACGCAATACGGGCATCATAGCTTAACTGAATGCGAGGCTCTGACGCCAATTTGAGGTTAATTGCCGCCAAATCGTACAGAATATTCTTTTTTTTCAAAACAAAACATACCAACGGCAAGATATGCCCCTCTTTACGGTTTTCACGAATAACGACACGCGTTTTGTCTTTTGTCTGGCGGGCAATAAATTCGGTAAACGAAATAACTTCAATACCCATTTTTTTTGCCATCTTCTCTTCGGGATATTCTTCACCTCCACCTACGGGACGTATAACCGTGTCCGTATCTTTATCAATTATTTCCATTTTATCGAGGTCTGATGAAAATGTTACCAAATAACCTTTCTTTTTCAAAGCCGATACCAATTCCATCATCAACGGCTCTCCCCTCGAAATAATATGAAATTTTTTCATTCTTTTCGTTACCCTTGTTCTTTTGCAAACGACTATAAATTTATCAACTCATTAATTTCTATCGATTAAATAAAAGAAATCACTCATACGAGCCGACTATCGATTACTGCTTTATACAGCCATCCGCTTTATTCGGAGGCAAAATTAATAAAAATAACCCGAGATAAACGTGTTTTTTAATCGAAAACATCAAACTTTCTCTACCCATAATCTACACATATAAACCGAAACAATGTAAAACATATATCGTGAAAATTTTAAATTAAAATAACCGGCTGAAATAAATAAGTATATCATAATTTTTCAAATTCGTATCGCAAAAAAAATTATTTTTGCAATAAAATTAATCACATATACTTTCTAAAAATGAACAAACACTTTTTTATGCTTGTATTCTGTCTCTTTTCACTCGGAATACATGCACAGGAATCTCCGCTATGGATGCGGTACAATACCATTTCTCCCGACGGCAAAACAATAGCATTTTGTTATAAAGGAGACATATACACGGTTCCCGTTTCCGGAGGACGAGCTTTTCAAGTTACAACCAATCCTTCGTACGACACGCACCCCGTTTGGAGTCCCGACAGTAAAAACATCGCATTTTCAAGTAACCGAGAAGGCAGTTTTGACATTTACATCGTCTCCAAAGATGGCGGTATCCCTCGCCGTTTAACAACCCACTCGGCGCACGAATATGTAGAAACATTCAAAGACAACGACCACATTTTATATAAAGCCTGTATACAATGGGACGCAACGCACGGACAATTTCCTTCAAATTTATATCCTCAGATATACGAAATAAGCACCAAAGGAGGACGTCCCACTCTGTTCTCGTCTCATACAATGGAAGAAATCTCGGTAAACAAAAAAGGAGACTATCTTTTATATACAGATAAAAAAGGCTATGAAGACACATGGCGGAAACATCATAAATCA
>JAFUKV010000012.1 GCA_017467745.1 Bacteroidaceae bacterium
AGCAACAGGTAGTGTTTGCAACGAGTCGTTACGATAAAAACTGAAATCTACTGTTTTACCGGCATTGTTTTTTAAAATATCAGACAAATCGACAAATTTCCGAACGGTAAGCCCGTTTATTGCAACGACACTGTCGCCGGCCATTAGCCCGGCTGCTTGTGCCGGACGATTTTCAACTACCGTATCGATTACTACGGGAATTATAAAATCGAAGAAGCCGTTTTCTTCGGACATCAATTTTAATTTGAAATCTTCGGGAACCGGAATTGTGATTTTTTGTCCGTTCCGTAAAACTATAATCTCGTGCTTTGCATCTATAAATTGACGATTTACTGCCGGATATTTGTCTGCCGGAACACCATCGATGCTCACAAACATGTCTCCGTCTTGGAGTCCTGCTTGATGGGCTGTTTCGCAGAAATACAATCCGTTTTTCGCTTCTTGCAACGGTATATACGAATCGCCCCACTTGAAAGAGATCATCGAGTAGATAAACAGCGCTAATAAAAAGTTAAACAGCACACCGGCTATCATAATCATCAACCTTTTCGGAGCCGATTTTGCCCGAAACTCCCATTCCTGCTCCGGTTGCTTCATTTGCTCTTTGTCCATCGATTCGTCTATCATGCCTGCTATCTTTACATAGCCTCCCAATGGCAGCCAACCAATGCCATATTCAGTATCGCTGTTTTTCGGTTTAAATTTAAAAAGAGAAAACCACGGGTTAAAAAACAGATAAAATTTTTCTACTCTTACTTTATATATACGGGCAAAAATAAAGTGCCCGAACTCATGTACAATAACTAATATAGATAAACTTAGTATAAGCTGAAACGCTTTAATCAGAAAAGATTCCATTTATTATTTATTTTATTTGACTTATTAAACTTTGTACTTGGCGGCGAACCTCATTGTCGGTAGCGACATAATCGTCATATACGGGATTTTTGATAAATGCGCTTTCTTCCATACTGCGCATCAATAATTTTGCCATGTGCGTATAAGCTATTTCTCTGTTTAAGAAGGCTGCTACTAATATCTCGTTTGCCGCGTTCATGATGCAAGGCATGTTGCCCCCTTTGCGTAGAGCCTCGAAAGCAAAAGATAAATGTGGGAAACGCTCCGTATCAGGATGCTCGAAAGATAATGTTGCATAATCGTTAATCGAGAGCCGACCCGCTTTGCATTTAAGCCGTTTCGGATATGATAGGGCATAGCGTATCGGTAATCGCATATCCGGTACGCCTAATTGTGCTTTGACGGTTCCGTCTTCAAATTGCACCATTGAGTGAACGATAGATTGGGGATGTACGACAACTTCTATTTGCTCCGGGTTAAGGTCGAACAACCAACGAGCTTCTATAACTTCAAAACCTTTGTTCATCATTGTAGCCGAATCTATCGTAACTTTTGCACCCATATTCCAGCGAGGATGTTTCAATGCATCTTCTTTGGTTACAGATTGAAACGCTTCTTTTGAATAGGTTCTGAACGGCCCCCCAGAGGCTGTCAAAATAATTTTTTCGATAGAATTATCCATCTCTCCCGTTAAACATTGAAAGATGGCTGAATGTTCTGAATCGACGGGAATAATGGGCGTTTTGTATTTTAGAGCTAAATCTCGAATCAATTCTCCGGCAACTACCAAAGTCTCTTTATTTGCTAAGGCAATGGCTTTGCCGGCTTTTATTGCTCGTATGGTGGGTAATAGTCCCGAATATCCTACCATAGCGGTGAGTACCATATCAATAGCGTCGGCCTCTACAACTTGCGCAATGGCTTCGCTGCCGGCATATACCTTTATAGGTAGATCTTTCAAAGCGTTTTTTACCTCTTCATATTTTTTTTCATTAGCTATTACTACCGAGTCCGGCATAAATTCTCGTGCTTGTTTAACTAACAATGATGCGTTGTTACAGGCGGTTAGTACATACACCTCAAATTGGTCGGGATGTTCTGCTACCACATCGAGAGTTTGCGTACCGATAGAACCGGTAGAGCCTAATATCGCTAATTTTTTCCTCATTTCTTTTTGATGATAATAAAGATGCAAAAATACGAAATATTATGTCTGTCTGTTTGCTTTTTTTGATTTCTCTTAAAAAGTGATGTATTCGAGCGGATTTAGCGGTTGGCCTTTATGCCAAAGTTGAAATTCGAGTAGGGGAGTATTTTTTTCACCGTCTCCGTTTCCTGCCAATGCTATTTTTTCTCCTCCTATTACTTTCTCTCCGATGGTTTTCAATAATTGAGCGTTATACTTATATATGGATATAAAATCATTACTGTGCTGTATTTCGATTATATATCCTGTTTCTATCGTGTATGAGGATGAAATTACAGTACCGTCGAGAACTGCGGCGACTGCGGTGTTTTTGGGAACAGAAACATCTACTCCGAAATGTTTTATAACGGGGTTGAAAATCTGGGTTACCGTGCCTCTCACTGGGGGATAAAAAATGAATCCGTCCGTAGGTAGCGTATTGGGAAGTACGGTAAGAGTGTATTTTTCTTCTTCTTCAAACTTTTGCATAAAATCTAACGAGGCTTTGGATTGCTCCAATAAAGAATCTTGTTGAGGAAAAGTCGGTAACGAATCTGTTGTTGATATAGAATCGAAATTGATTTCTCCGCTCAAAATAAACCGTAAACTGTTTATATATTTCTCTTGCAGATTTACTTTTCGTTCAAGAGAATCCAATATTAAAGCGTTGTCTACTATTTTTGCTCGGGCTTCCGTTTTCAAATATCCCGGTAATAGTGTTTTTAGAGGAGTAGCCGCAAATAAGAAAGCCACAGCCGCAAAAGTCATAAACAACAGCAAAGAAAGCCCTATAAATGCTCCTAAGCGAGAAAGTCGGAATGTCCAGACCTCTTCAAGGCTGTTTTCATTGAAAAAAGAAAGTTTATATTTTGAACGGACTTTTTTCCAGAACGTCCGTTGCTTATGTAACTTAGGCATATCCTGTTTATATAGAGTTATTGATAATTATTTTTAAGATCTCACTCACGTCAAAGATAGTACATTATCGGCAAATTTAATAATTTATGCCAATACCGAAGAGTTATTTCTCTTTTTTATATTATGGGGGTATTTTGTAACAAGTTATAATTGAGGTTTTTTATATTGCTCTTCCTTTTTTATGTTACCCATATTTCAGCAAAATCAGCATTTTTTATCCAATATATTGAACCGAATGAATTATCGAATTGTTTTACATACAAAACTTAGCAATCTTTTATGCTTGTACAATAAGCCGGATAACAAACAGATGGCAAGCAAAAAGACAGTTTAAATAAAAGAATATTATTTGTAGAACTAAAAAGAGAAAAAAATGAAAACAAGACCTTTTCTTTGTACAACAATGCTTGCTGCTGCATCTTTGTTTGTTTTTAGTCAGAAAAGTACAGCGCAGAGTGATGGCGTAGCGGTTATCGAAACCATAAGTGTTGAAGAGTTGCCGGGAAACGCGCATTTTTATTCAGAACGTTTCGGAGATAACATGTACATCTCTCTCGGTGCAGGTACTCAAACTTTTTTTACCGACCACTGGAATACCGGTGATAATTCCGGTAATTCAAAATTTACTTTGGCTATGAATTTTGCCGTAGGTAAATGGTTTACACCGTATATCGGGGGACGTATCAGCGCTATGGGCGGTGCTTTGCATTATGCGTGGCCAATGCAAGCCGATGTTATGACACATATGCGTTATTTCGGATTTTACGGCGATATGACGTTTAATTTGTCTAATTTGATATGGGGTTATAATCCTGATAGATTCTTTTCTATTGTGCCGTTTGCAGGTATTGGATACAACTATGCTTTCAAAAATACGGGAACTCATGAAAAAACTTACGCGTTCCCTGTATCTGGCGGTTTGACCTTGAATTTCAGACTGTCGCATTATGTAGACTTCTTTATCGAGGGAAGGGCTAATATATTGGGCGATCATTTTAATGGTGTAACCGGAGGTCGTCAGGTAGAATCTATCGTTTCTGCTGTCGGCGGTTTCACTTACAAGTTTGGAAGAGACCGTTTTAAAGCATACGATCCTTATGGAGAACAAGTTGTTATCAACGATTTGAATAATAAAGTCAATCAGTTACGCGCAGCTCTCGATCAATGCCAATCAAGAGAATGTCCGCCGTGTCCGGAAGCTGTTATTGTACAAGAAACCGCAGTGGTAGAACCGTGTAGTCAACAACTGACTTCTGCTGTACGTTTCTCTATTAACAGCTCGAAAATTAGCGATGAAGAAGCCGTTAATATTTATAATATCGCTCAATGGATGAATGATAATCCCGATTGTTCTATTACAGTTGCCGGTTATGCGGATAAAGAAACTGGAACTGCCGAATATAACATGCAATTAAGCCAAAAACGTGCAGAGGCTGTTAAGAAAATCTTAATTGATACTTATAAAATTGACCCGACAAGAATACAAACCACAGCAGGAGGTAGCGCAACGCAACCCTATCCTCACAACAATTGGAACCGCGTGGTAATTTTCTCAGGAAAATAATATAAGTTTCTCTTACAATAAAAAAGACCGCTTTTAAGCGGTCTTTTTTATTAGGTGTAATTGGGATACATTTGTGCTTTTATGGTAAAATAGAGTTATGTATTTTTTATTTCTTTGTCAAAATGAATGAATGGAAACCGGAACCGATCTCTGAAACTTTTATATGGTTCTCCGTTTGGTAAAATTTTTCGGTTTTTCCGTTGTGTTGCAGGTTATATTTTCTTTTGTCCGTACACGGTAAACATACCTCTGCTTTCATATTAGCCGGAATCTTTACGTTTAGTTCAAAATATCCGTCTTGGTTGTTAAAGCTGCTTTCTATTTTTCCTCTGACGGTCGGTACTATTATTGATGCTTGTTCCAGTGTTGCCGGTTGCGGGAATATACGTACTTTGGCATAACCGGGAAGTAATGGTTCTATTCCCATTAATTTTCGAACAATGATATTGGCCGGAGCCGCTCCCCATGCGTGGTTCCAATCTTGGTTCGGCTTGTATTTGTTATCCCATGCTTCTAATGTGATAGTAGAGCCTACACGAATCATATTATACCAACTTCGCTCTTCGGCAGAGGTCAACAGACGCAATGCACTGTTTGCTGCGTTGGCTTCATATAGAGCTTCTAATAAAAATTGCGAACCGTACACGCTGCAAGCCATTCCGCGAGATATTACAAAATCTGCTACGTTATTTTGCTGCTTTTTATCAGTTAAACCGAATGCTAACGGAAACATGTTTCCATGTTGAGAAAAGTGTGTCGATCCGATGCCGTCGATGTAGGCGCCTCTCTTTTTATCGAATAGGTGTTTATTGAAATTCTTTTTGAACCGTTCGGCCGATTCCATATAATGTACAACATCTTCCGTTTTGCCCAAAGCGGCGGCAATATGTCCCATTAGTACCAGTGTCCGGTAGTGAAATGCGTTGACTACCGTATTTATAGGTTTAAATTCATATCCGTCCGTTTCTCCGGCTTCATTCTTCCCTAAGCCGAGAATCCTGGTATGCGGCCAATCTACAATATCTCG
>JAFUKV010000090.1 GCA_017467745.1 Bacteroidaceae bacterium
ATTACATTCTTTTATGGTTTTTACTTTTTCATCTCCCGTTGAAATGAAAAAATAATAAATCTCTTCTTCGGTCGGTTTGGGAGGATAATATAATTGTGGCTCAAATACTACTTCTTTCGTCTTGATTATCTCTCCGTTTGCGAGAATTTGGTAATAGGTGTCGGTGCGGTAACCGGTAAACGATTTGAAATCGTATTTATGAACGGGTTCTTTTTCCATTGGGGTCAGTTTGTTTACTACCACTTGCATTGCGGTATCTATACTGAATAGTTCCAGACAAACACCACTTTCCCAGCCTAAACCTACTTCTATATAATCTATTCTTTTCCCTGTTTTATCGAAAGTCGCTAACAAATATCTGTGAGCGCTATAACATTCATCTGCTATACAAAATAGCGCAACTTCACAATCATGCGTTTCTGTGGTAAAACGAGCAACTCCACTTGCATGCATCGGATTGACATATGTTTTTTGGGCACATTCGTAATCATCGTAAATAAAAACAGGGAGCTCCATTTTTTTTAATAATGGGGCTGTAAACGGAATAGACGGAGGACTTGATCGTTCTGTATAAGATTTTGTATAGGGCAGTGATCTTTTGTACACTTCATCCAATTCTTTACGAACCTCTTCGTATTGCCCGAATACATAAATGACGTTCGCTATCAGCAGAAACAGTATTAAAATGTGTTTTCTCATAATCGTATTCTTTTTTACGGTTTGGACGGTTGTACTATTGTTTCATTTAATTTTTTTCCGTCGTTGGGGCGAACTTGGGTTACTGTTAAAGAAGCATTTTCTGCTCTATATGTAAGCTCGTCCGTCAATGTTTGGGTTTTCTCATCATAGTAGAACCGGTTTTCTTGCGTATTGCATCCGGCAGCCGATTCTTCGCGGCCGGTTTCCATATAGGTATAGTAATATTTTTGTTGTTCCGAATCGTATCCTCGTCCGGTAATCACCACAAAATGATCGGTTGTGCCTTCGTTTACCCCATAATTGAATGTGTGGTGAGTACCTACTATTATAGGCCGGTTGGCTGCTAAATGTCGGTCTATGCAAGCCATGGCGTTTTTAAATGTTGTTACATGGTCGGTTCCGTATTTTTGCAACGTCTTATTTTCTTCTATTAGCAACTGATAAACGTGTGAGGAACTGCCATAACTGGTGAGTCCGTATTTCTCTAATATTTTTTTGCTCGCTGTCAAACAGTTTTTTATCGTTTTCTCAGAAACGAATTTAGATGAGTTCATTAACTCAATTGAAGAGAAACCGCTGCCTCCACCTCCGCCTCCGATAAAAGAGCCGTAGTTGTCGCCTCCGGAATAAGAGTCGCCATAGCCGGAATCTCCATAACTGATTTCTTCATATAAAGCGTCGCAGTCGGGGCAACTTCCGTTTAGAGGGTAATATTTATTGTGCAGGAAGCATGGTTTGCCGTAACCGTGTGAATAAGAATCTCCATATTCTCCTTCGATTGTTACTGACATGCCTATCATTCCCATCCCGCAGACGTATCCGCCTGTCCATGTGCCGGCATCTAACATTTGTTCAAACTCGCCTTGGGTATATACATTGTATCCATAGCTGCGCGCTTCTTCGCATTTTGAGCATCCGCCTTTGATTGCCCGTTGTTCGGCTTCGCTTAACAAGGTAAACGTTTCGCGGGCTTCTTCTAAACTGAGTTTCTTGAATCGTGCCATAATAATTGGGGGTTAATGGTTAATAAATATTCTATTAATCTTTTTTCGCAATAGCTCTTGTTGTTCCGGTGTCAGGGATTTGAGATATTCTTCTTTTATAAAATCATAATTGGCAAGTTTACTCAACAACCCTTGTAGCAAATCTTTTTCTCGGGACATTTCTACAAACATTTGCATATATGGATAATCGGGAAATTGTTCTTGTATTTTATCCATTTCTTTGGCCATGCTATCCATAGAGTTATAAAGAAAGCCGAGCATCAATGCCCGTTCTACCGGAAAATAAATACTGTCCGGATATAGTTTTTGCTGCTCGGCGCAAATTTGAATGGCTTCTTTATAATATTTTTTTGCCGTAATTGTGTCGCCTTTTTTCTGATAAAGAAAGCCGACAATTTCCGGAAATTGAATATCGGATATTTGTTGGCGACGACCGATTTTCAAAACCTCGATAGCTGCATCGAAATCTTTTTCCGAAGTCAAGACCATAGCCTTATCTTTATATGTCTGCGTAAACGTGGTATCTGTTTGAATGGCTTTGTCTAATTGTTCTAATATAAAGTCTAACGAGTCTATACCGCCTGTGTGATAAAAGGTGTTCATGGCTCTGACTTTTATTTCTATGGCTTGCGCCCGACGCAAAGAATCTTCGTGCGTCATTACGTCCGCTTTTCGGCTTGTCGGTTGGCAGGCGGGAAACAGGATTGTTAAACTGAATAGGAAATAGAGGGTTCTCATATATAATCTTGTTTAATAGGGTACGAAGTAACGAATCAGACAATGCGAATAATAACGCTAACCCGGAAGTTTAGGGTTATTGAATAGTCCTTCTATAAATTTTTTTCTGAAATCGGGTTCGGATTCAAACATCTCGAACAGCAATTTAACTCCTTCATGCTCGGGAAATTTGTCTAAGACCGGTTTCATTTGATTGTGGTTCGAGCCACTTTCTTCGGATAGGTGTTCAAAAAACGCTTTTTCCGCCCAAAAGAACGCACTATCGGGATATAGCTTGATTGAATCGCTACATGCTGCAATGACGGCCTTATACATTGCTTGGGCTGCTTGTGTTTTGCCTTGTTTATCTTCTATAAATCCGGTCATCACAAATATCTGATAGTCTTTCGTCTTTTTTTCGCGAGCAATCTCTAAGATAGACTGGGCTTCCGAATAACGTTTGCTCGCTGCCAATACTGACGCTTTGTTTTTGTATGTCTGCATATTATCGGGGTCTAAAATTAACGCTGTATCTAAGGTGCTTAATACAATACCCGAAGCGTCGAGGCCTTCTTTGTTGTAAATATTCATAGC
>JAFUKV010000091.1 GCA_017467745.1 Bacteroidaceae bacterium
AATATTTTCCGGTTAAAACGGAAAAGGCCGATTATGACCCGATGCTGCAACGGATGTATAACGGACTGAACCAATCTATTTTTGAAATAAACAAAAAACCTGACCCGATTGTACATATCGAAGACATTGATGCTTATAACAAACAAGAAGGTTTGGCTTTAAGCGAAGATGAAGTTGCTTATTTGAACAATATCAGCAAAAAAATAGGCAGAAAACTAACCGATAGTGAAGTATTCGGTTTTTCGCAAGTAAACTCTGAACACTGCCGGCATAAAATTTTCAACGGAATCTTCATTATAGATGGCGAAGAAAAAGAAAGTTCTCTTTTCAAACTCATCAAAAAAACATCCGAATGCAATCCCAACCATTTAGTTTCCGCCTACAAAGACAATGTCGCTTTTAACGAAGGCCCTACGGTAGAACAGTTTGCTCCGGCATCGGCCGATAAGCCTGATTTCTTTGAAATAAAAGATATAAAAACCGTTATCTCGTTAAAAGCGGAAACTCATAATTTTCCGACAACGGTAGAACCTTTCAATGGGGCGGCAACCGGAACAGGCGGAGAAATTCGCGACCGTTTAGGCGGTGGAAAAGCCAGCCTCCCGATAGCCGGAACGGCGGTATATATGACATCGTATCCTCGTCCGGAAAAAGGCCGTACATGGTAACAAAAAGCGATGAAAGCCCGCAAATGGCTGTATCAAACGCCTGAACAGATATTAATAAAAGCCTCTAATGGTGCTTCCGATTTCGGAAATAAATTCGGACAACCTCTTATCTGCGGTTCGTTACTTACATTTGAACACGCCGAAAATTACAAGAAATTCGCCTACGACAAAGTTATTATGTTAGCCGGAGGCGTAGGATTCGGCACTGTTCGCGATGCGCTGAAAGGAACTCCCGAAAAAGGAGAAAAAGTGGTAGTGATGGGTGGCGATAACTACCGAATCGGTATGGGCGGAGGTGCTGTATCGTCAGTAGAAACAGGCGTTTACGACAACGCTATCGAATTAAACGCCGTACAACGTGCTAACCCTGAAATGCAAAAACGGGTGTCGAACGTTATCCGGGCATTGGCCGAATCAGATAATAACCCTATCGTCTCTATACACGATCACGGCGCAGGGGGACATTTAAATTGTTTATCTGAACTGGTTGAAGGAACCGGCGGTAAAATAGACATGGATAAATTGCCCGTAGGAGACCCTACCCTCTCCGCCAAAGAAATTGTAGGCAATGAAAGCCAAGAAAGAATGGGTTTGTTGATATACGACAAAGATATTGAAAACGTACAACGAATAGCCGAACGTGAAAGAGCGCCGATGTATGTAGTAGGCGAAACTACCGGAGATATGCGCTTCGTATTCGAACAAAAAGACGGAGAACGCCCCATCGACCTCGAAATGGACGATATGTTCGGGAAAGCGCCCCGAACAGTCATGACCGACAAAACCGTAGAAGAATTATACGCTCCGGTAAAATACGATACGGCAAAAATACACGAATATATAGAAAACGTACTGCAACTTGAAGCGGTAGCTTGTAAAGACTGGCTAACGAATAAAGTAGACCGCTCAGTAACCGGGAAAATAGCCCGTCAGCAATGTCAAGGAGAAATACAATTGCCTCTCAGCGATTGCGGTGTAGTGGCGCTCGATTATAGAGGAAAATCCGGTATAGCAACCTCTATCGGGCATGCTCCCAAGCCGCAATGGTAGATCCTGCGGCCGGTTCGGTTCTGGCAATTGCCGAATCGCTGACAAATATCGTTTGGGCTCCATTGGCCGACGAATTAAGTAGCGTATCTTTAAGTGCAAACTGGATGTGGCCATGTAAAAACGAAGGCGAAGATGCCCGTTTATACAAAGCGGTAGAAGCATGTAGCCAGTTCGCTTGCGATTTAGGTATTAATATCCCGACCGGAAAAGACAGTCTTTCAATGACGCAGAAATACGGAGACGAAAAAGTTTTCTCTCCGGGAACGGTTATCATTTCTGCCGGCGGAGAAGTTTCCGATATTAAGAAAGTTGTATCTCCCGTATTAGTAAAAGACCGTAACAGTGCGATTTATTACATAGACTTCTCTTTCGATACCTTTAAATTAGGAGGTTCGGCTTTCGCACAATCACTCAATAAAATCGGAGATGAAGTCCCGACTGTAAAAGACAGCGAATATTTCCGTGACGCATTTAACACGATACAGCAACTTATCGAATCGGGGTCAATTCTGTCCGGACATGATATTTCGGCAGGAGGTATGCTGACGGCTTTACTCGAAATGAATTTCGCCAACGTAGACGGCGGTTTGGAAGTAAATCTCGACAAAATATCCGAACCGGATATTATAAAAATATTGTTCAGCGAAAATCCGGGTATATTGATTCAGGTAAAAGATAAAAAAGCCGTCGAAAAAATTCTGGAAGAAAACGGTATCGGATTTCTGAAAATAGCCCGTCCTTGCAGCGAACGCCATATACTGGTCGAAAAAGACGGAGCAACGTATCAATTCGGCATAGATCATTTGCGCGATTTGTGGTTTTCCACATCGTATCTACTTGATTGCAAGCAAAGCGGAACCAAATGCGCAAAAGAACGTTTTGAAAATTACAAACAACAACCTATACAAATTAAATTCAATCCATCGTTTAGCGGACAACTTTCGTCTTACGGAATCTCCGCCGACCGACGCACCAAAAGCGGTGTAAAAGCTGCCATTATTCGCGAAAAAGGCGTAAACGGCGACCGTGAAATGGCTTATTCTCTATATCTGGCAGGATTCGATGTGAAAGATGTGCATATGACCGACTTGACCAGCGGACGTGAGACGTTGGACGACATCAACATGATTGTTTATTGCGGAGGATTCTCTAATTCTGACGTGCTGGGCTCTGCAAAAGGATGGGCTGGCGGTTTCTTGTGGAATGAAAAAGCAAAGGCGACTTTGGATAAGTTTTACGCGCGACAAGATACATTGAGTTTAGGTATTTGCAACGGTTGTCAATTGATGGTAGAACTCGGTCTCCTGACACCTGACCATGAGCAAAAGCCGAAAATGCTGCATAACGATTCTCATAAATTTGAATCGCAATTTTTAGGATTGACCATTCCTGAAAACAATTCCGTAATGTTCGGTTCTTTATCCGGCTCAAAATTAGGAATCTGGGTGGCTCACGGAGAAGGAAAATTCCAATTGCCATACGAAAAAGAACGTTACAATATTGTTGCTCAATATAGCTACAATGCTTATCCAGCCAATCCGAACGGATCTCCATACGCAGTTGCCGGTATCGCATCTGCCGATGGACGACACTTAGCCATGATGCCCCACCTTGAAAGAGCTATTTTCCCATGGCAATGCGGCTATTATCCCACAGGACGACAAAACGATCAGGTAACCCCATGGATAGAAGCATTTGTAAACGCTCGCCAATGGATTGAAAAACAAAACAATAAAAAATAATCATAATTAAACGGGAGGAATAAATAAAAATCATTCTCTCCCGTTTTTATATTTTTAAACAGAAATATATCTGACAATGGGAGGTTTTTTTGGAACAATAAAAAAAGAAGAATGTGCGTCCGACTTATTTTACGGAATAGATTACAATTCGCACATGGGAACAAAACGTGCCGGTATGGTTACCCAGAACAACGGGATGTTTACTCGCGCCATTCACAATATAGAAAATTCTTATTTCCGTACGAAATTTGAAGAAGATCTTCCTTCTTTTACAGGAAAATCCGGTATCGGAGTTATCAGTGATACAGATGCGCAACCTATCATTATCAATTGCCATTTAGGAAAGTTCGCCATCGTTACGGTAGCTAAAATCAATAATATGCCGGAGCTGGAACAGGAACTGTTGGCCAAAGGAAATCATTTTTGCGAACACAGCAATGGATTGACAAACCAATCGGAATTAGTATCTATGCTAATTATAGAAGGAAAAGATTATGTCGATGGAATTGAAAACGTATATAACCGCTTAAAAGGTTCTTGTTCGCTATTACTGTTAACTGAACACGGAATTATCGCCGCCCGAGATAAATACGGCAGAACCCCAATTATAATCGGCAAGGGCTCAAACGGTTATGCCGTATCGTCAGAAACTTGCAGTTTCTCCAACTTAGGATATGAAACAGACTATTTTGTAGGTCCGGGCGAGATAGTGTTGATTACATCCGACGGATACACGCAACTACGCAAACCGGAAGAAAAAATGCAAATATGCTCTTTCTTATGGGTTTATTACGGTTACCCGGTTTGTGAATACGAAAACAGAAATGTAGATGCTGTCCGTTACGAAAGCGGATTCGAAATGGGAAAGAAAGACACGGTAGATGCCGATTTTGTATCCGGCATTCCTGATTCCGGCGTTGGAATGGCGTTAGGATACGCTGCCGGCCGTCAAATTCCGTACCAACGAGGCATCGTAAAATATACGCCCACATGGCCGAGAAGTTTTACTCCGCCTAACCAGAAAATGCGGGAATTAGTAGCTAAAATGAAATTGATTCCCAACAAAACATTGTTGAAAGATAAAAAGGTAGTTTTCTGTGACGATTCAATTGTTAGAGGAACTCAATTACGAGACAATGTAAACGACTTATATCGATACGGCGCCAAAGAGGTACACATGCGTATCAGTTGTCCTCCGTTAATCTATCCATGTAAATTCCTGAATTTTACGGCATCAAAGTCTGAAATGGAACTAATTACCCGCCGTGTTATCAAAGATTTGGAAGGCGATCAAAATAAAAATCTGAAAGCGTACGCCACCACCGATTCTCCCGAATACTGTAAGATGACACAATGTATTTGTAAGCAATTCAATATTACATCTTTAAAATTCAATCCGTTAGAAACGTTAGTAAAATCTATCGGTTTACCGAAAGATAAGATATGTACACATTGCTTTGACGGTAGTAGTTACGAATAACATAAAAACAATACAAATACAAAAGAGCGGAAACAAATTTGTTTCCGCTCTTTTGTATAATTTATAAAGAAAAAATACATCTGAAAAACAACACATTTTTAGCGAAAATGAGCAATTATCCCTCAAAAAGATTTGCCAAATTAGCGACATTTGTTACATTTGCAAGATGTTGTGTCAAAAACAATCTTTACACAAAGTAAATTGAAATATATATAAAACAAATCTAATATTTTTTTGAATTATGAGTTTAAAAATTATTGTACTTGCCAAGCAAGTGCCGGATACCCGTAATGTCGGAAAAGACGCTATGACTGCCGAAGGTACGGTAAACCGTGCTGCGTTGCCGGCAATTTTCAATCCGGAAGACTTGAACGCACTGGAACAAGCTTTGCAATTAAAAGAGCAAAATCCGGGAACTACTATCTCATTACTTACTATGGGACCTCCCCGTGCTGCTGAAATTATTCGCGAAGGATTATTCAGAGGTGCTGACGGAGGAGTCCTTTTGACAGACCGAGCTTTTGCCGGAGCCGACACGTTGGCTACTTCATACGCTTTGGCATGTGCGGTAAAAGCGATGGGAGAATTCGACTTAATACTGGGTGGACGCCAAGCTATTGACGGAGATACGGCGCAAGTAGGTCCTCAGGTTGCGGAAAAACTCAATATCGCACAAGTTACTTATGCTGAAAAAATAGAAAAAATAGAGAATGGAGAATCAACTATCAAACGTCGCTTAGAACGCGGCGTAGAAGTTGTGAAAGCTAAATTGCCCCTTGTTGTTACCGTTAACGGTACTGCTGACGAATGTCGCCCGCGTAACGCCAAACTTATTCAAAAATACAAATACGCCAAAACAAACAGCGAGAAACAAAACATTGACGTATCAGAACAGGCTTTATATGAAAAACGGCCGTATCTGAATTTAACAGAATGGAGCGTGAAAGACGTTGAAGCGGACTTGGAACAAGTAGGTTTATCCGGTTCTCCCACCAAAGTAAAAAGAATTGAAAATGTCATTTTCCAAGCCAAAGAGAGCAAACAAATCTCAGACAGCGATAATGATAGTGAAGAATTGGTAAAAGAGTTAATTGCAAATCACACTATCGGATAATAAAATCCGCCGATTTATTAACGCATAAAAAGAAAAACAATGAATAACCTATTTGTATATTGCGAAATAGAAGACGGCATTATTGCCGATGTGAGCCTCGAACTTCTTACCAAAGGCCGTTCGCTGGCAAATCAACTAAACTGTAAATTAGAAGCCCTCGTTATCGGCAGCAATTTACAGGGTGTTGAAAAACAAATATTCCCTTATGGAGCCGACACTGTATATTTAGTAGACGATGCCCGACTCTATCCCTATACCTCTCTGCCGCATACTTCTGTATTGATAAAATTATTCAAAGAACAGAAACCTCAAATTTGTTTGATGGGCGCCACCAGTATCGGACGCGATTTAGGTCCGCGCGTATCTTCGGCTCTGCATAGCGGACTAACGGCAGATTGTACATCGCTCGAAATCGGTCCTCACGAAGAGAAGAAAGCCGGTAAAGTATATGAAAATTTATTGTATCAAATTCGTCCGGCTTTTGGCGGAAATATCGTTGCCACTATCGTTAATCCCGAATGTCGCCCGCAAATGGCAACTGTTCGCGAAGGGGTTATGAAAAAAGAAATCTTCGACAAAAATCATCAGGGTACTGTTGTTAACTTAAAAGCCTCCGATTACGTTTCCGATTCAGATTTTGTTGTAGACGTCATAGAACGCCATATGGAAAAATCGAAAGTGAACATCAAAGGTTCTCCCATTATCATAGCCGGAGGTTATGGTATGGGATCGAAAGAAAACTTTAAATTGCTGTTCGACTTAGCCGGAACAATCGGTGCGGAAGTCGGTGCGTCGCGCGCCGCAGTCGATGCAGGATTTGTTGATCACGATCGCCAAATAGGCCAAACAGGTGTAACCGTACGTCCCAAACTATACATTGCTTGCGGTATTTCGGGACAAATACAACATATTGCCGGTATGCAGGAAAGTTCTATGATTATTGCTATCAATAACGATGAGAACGCTCCTATCAATACAATTGCCGATTATGTTATTACAGGAAACGTAGAAGATGTAATACCTAAATTAATCAAGTATTACAAGAAAAATTCTAAATAATCGGCACCTAACATCAAAGAAAATAAATAAAATATGGCTAACTTTTATACAGATAATAGTGATTTAAAACATCACCTGAATCACCCGCTAATGGAGCGATTGGTAGCTCTAAAAGAAAGAAACTACCAAGATGCGGAAAAATACGACTACGCTCCCTTTAATTTTTCGGACGCAATGGACAGCTACGAAAAAGTACTGGAAATCGCAGGTGAAATATGTGGAGACATCGTTGCACCGAATGCAGAAAGCGTAGACCACGAAGGCCCGCAAGTGGTAAATGGCCGTGTAAAATATGCAGCCGGAACAGAGCAAAATCTCGATGCTTTGGTAAAAGCTGGACTTATGGGTATCTCTATTCCCCGCCGTTATAACGGTTTGAACTTTTCATTAGTACCTTATATTATGGCTGCCGATATGGTAAGCCGCGCTGATGCTGGATTCGTAAATATTTGGGGATTGCAAGACTGCGCCGAAACGATTTACGAATTTGCAAACGAAGATCAAAAACAACGTTTCTTACCGAGAGTTTGTGCCGGAGAAACTATGGCGATGGACCTGACAGAACCGGATGCCGGATCGGATCTTCAAGCCGTTATGCTGAAAGCTACATATTGTGAAAAGGATAATTGCTGGTATTTAAACGGGGTTAAACGTTTCATTACCAACGGAGACGGACATATTGCATTAGTACTGGCTCGTTCGGAAGAAGGAACCAAAGACGGACGAGGTCTTTCCATGTTTATTTACGATAAAAACGATGGCGGCGTAACCGTTCGTCGCATTGAAAATAAAATGGGTATCAAAGGTTCTCCTACTTGCGAACTCGTATTTAAAAATGCAAAAGCAGAACTTTGCGGAGACCGGAAATTAGGACTGATTAAATACGTAATGGCTTTGATGAACGGAGCCCGTTTAGGTATTGCCGCTCAGTCGGTAGGTATTTCAGAAGCAGCGTACCGCGAAGCATTAAGTTACGCCAAAGATCGTTGCCAATTTGGAAAAGCTATTATCGAATTTCCGGCAGTTTACGAAATGATTTCCATCATAAAGGCAAAACTTGACGCTTCTCGATCTTTATTGTACGAGACAACCCGTTTTGTCGACATGTACAAGACTTACGAAGATATTGCCAAAGAACGTAAGTTAGAAAAAGAAGAACGCGACGAAATGAAAAAATATCAGCGTTTAGCCGATGCGTTTACTCCTATGGCAAAAGGTATGGGTAGCGAATTTGCTAATCAAAACGCTTATGATTGTATACAGGTGCACGGTGGATCGGGATTTATGAAAGATTACGCCTGCGAACGTATCTATCGCGACGCTCGTATTACCAGTATATATGAAGGTACTACTCAGTTACAAGTAGTAGCTGCCATACGCCATGTGACAACCGGAACATACTTGAATCAGATTAGAGCTTACCAAGCAGAAGAGCTGAAACCTGAACTGGCGGCTTTACGTGAAAGATTAATCGCTATGACCGATAAGTATGAAGCTGCGGTTAAATCGGTAACTGAAACAAAAAACAATGAGTTGATTGATTTTCAAGCTCGCCGTATGGTTGAAATGGCCGGACATATCATTATGGGATATTTATTATTGTTAGATACGAACCGGAATGAAAATTTCCGTCATTCTGCCGAAATATATATACGCTTCGGTGAAGCAGAAGTAGAAAAGAACGCAGCATTTATCAATAATTTTAATGCAAGCGACATCAATACCTACAAACAATAATTTTTCTCTATAAATAATTTATAAAACCGGAGATACTGTATTTAGGCATCTCCGGTTTTATTTATATACCCACATTAATCATTATCAACGGGAGTTTTTACTAAAAGGTTATAACATATGGCGGAATACACACAATGGTTAGCAGGAAATAACTTGCTGTTACCCTACACTAAATAAGTATTTAAACTACGAATAATTAGATAATATCTCCTCACAATCAGTTTACAGCAAAACCATAAAAACAGGTATCTTTTTCTATTCTACCCTATTCAAGTTTCCATATGGAAATGAAAAAAGGTCTGCCATTGGCAGACCTTTTCAAAAACTCAATAACACTCTTTATTTGTTTTTTAGTTCTTTGTCAATTGCTTCATATTCAGGTCCCATTTCAAGATTATAATATGTATTACGCAAAGCAACAGAGAAAGATCTTTCATTCGGGTTTAATTTATGAGCTTTTTCAAGATATGTCAATGCTTTACGGAATGCCGGATCAACAACGTTTGCCCGTCCTTCTTTATACTTTTTCATATCGTTAACAGCAGAAGCATTGTTTTCATCGCTAAGTTTTGCAGCCTGATTATAATAGATAATACCGATACTACCGAGAGCAGGAGCATTTTCAGGATCTAATTCCAGAACTTTTTCATAACATTTGACAGCATCTTCAAATTTTTCTTGTCTATCCAATAACTGTCCCTTAATAAGCCACAATTGTTTATTGTCCGGCGTTTTTGCCGTAGCATCATCCAATTTAACAATAGCTTCATCTAATTTATTGGTAAAAATGTACATCGCAATCAAATTCTGTACATAGAACGGTTCTTCCGGGAAGAGAGAAGCACCTTCTTCATATACTTTAATAAGATTTGCCGTATCTTGCAATACATCATATTGAGAAGCAAGCATCTGGTAAACTTCGTTTTGCGTTTCTTTGTCATCTTTACATGCATTCAAAGCAGCCACAGCAATTTGAGGATCTTTCATTTGTACAGCAGCCATTGCAGAATAAAAACGAGCGCTTTTCAATAAAGTATCCTCTTGCAACCCTTCTTTTTCCATATAGCTTAAAAAAGGTACTTCACTATACAATTTAAATGATTCGTACGCATTTTTGAAATTTCCTGCATTGTAAAAATGTCCGCCAGCACTATACAGATATTGATGATTCGATTTCATCGTACTCTTAATATCCCGTAAATGCTTGGGCTTTACTTTTCCTTTTTCATCGGGCAACTGATCAAGCTCTGCGGCTTTTTCATAATACTTGAATCCTTCTAAAATAGCAGAAAAAAGGACATTGTCATCCGGAGTTTTATTTTCTAATAATTTATTACGTTCCGTATCGAAAGCCTGAAATTCTACATATCCGGCAGTCCACCATGTTTTAGCTTGATCTTTTGTTTCAGGATTTTCGAGAGCTTGTTTAATTTGATTTCTCGCTTCTCCTATATTTCTCACTTTTGCTTCGCTTTGAGCTTTACTCACAGCCTTTTTTTGAGCAAATGTCATAGATGCCACCAGACATAAAGCTACGGTCAAAATAGTTGTTCTCATTGTCGTTGGATTTAGAATGGAAAATTTATAATTAGTTTATTAATTCGTTATTTCATCAATATTATTTTCGTCTGCAAGAGTCTCATCTATATTGTCTGACAAAACTTTACAAACAGAAGCTATTTCGTCATCTCGTTTTTCCAGATTAATAAGACGCACTCCTTGCGTTGCTCTACCCATAATACGGACATCTGAAACTTTCATACGCAACGTGATACCGGATTTATTAATGATAACAAGATCATTTTCATCAGTAACGCTTTTAATAGCAACTAAGTTTCCTGTTTTATCCGTAATATTTAAAGTCTTAACGCCTTTTCCGCCCCGATTAGTAATACGATAATCATGAATGTCCGAACGTTTACCGTAACCTCGTTCAGAAACAACCATGATAGATTCTTTTTCAAGGTCTTTCACGCAAATCATTCCCACAACTTCATCATTGCAATCTTCATCAAGCGTCATTCCTTTTACTCCCGTAGCCATACGTCCCATTTCCCGAACGGTACTTTCGTGGAAACGAATAGCTCGCCCCTGTCTATTCGCTAAAATAATCTCATTATTTCCATCGGTCAACCTAACTTGAATAACCTGATCGTCTTCCCTGATCGTTATCGCATTTACTCCATTTTGGCGCGGACGAGAGTATGCTTCGAGTTTAGTTTTCTTGATAACGCCTTTTTTGGTACAGAACATCAGATTATGCGTTTGGTTGTATTCCGGATCTTGTAACCGCTTAACACGAATAAAGGCATTTACTTTATCATCGGCATCTATATTCAACAGATTTTGAATGGCTCGACCTTTTGAGTTTTTCGCACCTTCGGGTATCTCGTAAACTTTCAACCAGAAGCATTTTCCTTTTTGAGTAAAGAACAGCATATAGTTATGCATAGATGCCGGATAGATATACTCTATAAAATCTTCTTCACGAGTTTCGCTGCCTTTCGCTCCTACTCCTCCCCTGTTTTGAGAACGGAACTCGCTTAAAGGCGTACGTTTGATATATCCTAAATGAGAAATGGTTATAATCATTTCATCATCGGCATAGAAATCTTCGGGATTAAACTCTTCGGAAGCATATATTACTTCTGTTTTACGTTCATCTCCGTATTTTTCTTTTATCTCTAACAATTCATCTTTTACTACCTGCAAACATAACAACTCATCGGATAAAATATTGTTGAAATATTTTATCTTTTCCATTATTTCATCGTATTCTGCATGCAATTTATCTTGTTCAAGACCGGTCAACTGTATTAACCGCATATTGGCGATAGCACGAGCCTGCTCGATAGAAAGCGAGAAACGAGCCATTAATTGATCTCTGGCCTCATCCGGATTTTTAGATGCTCGGATAATTTTAACTACTTCATCAATATTATCACTCGCAATTATCAATCCTTCTAAAATGTGTGCCCGTTTTTCGGCTTCCGCCAACTCAAACCGTGTACGGCGAATCACAACGTCATGACGATGATCGACAAACGCAGCAATCAATTGTTTCAGATTCAATGTTTGCGGACGCCCATTGACTAACGCAATATTATTAACGCTAAACGATGATTGCAATGCGGTTTGCTTATATAGCTTATTCAACACCACTCCTGCATTGGCATCGCGTTTTACATCAATTACAATGCGCATACCTGAACGGTCGCTTTCGTCATTGATGTTAGAAATACCCTCTATTTTTTTATCTTCTACTAAATCAGCAATATTTTTTATCAGTTCCGCTTTATTTACAGAATAAGGTATTTCTGTAACAATTATTTTATCATGTGTGCTTTCTGATTCTATTTCCGCCTTAGCACGAATAACGATACGGCCTCTACCTGTTTCAAAAGCATCCTTAACCCCGCTATATCCGTATATATAACCTCCGGTGGGGAAATCAGGAGCGATAATATATTTCATCAACTCTTCAATTTCTATGTCCCGATTATCTATATACGCTATTGTGGCGTCTATCGTTTCTGAAAGATTATGTGGCGGCATATTAGTTGCCATACCTACGGCAATACCGGAAGCTCCATTTACCAGCAAATTCGGAATACGAGTAGGCAATACAACCGGCTCTTTCAACGTATCATCGAAATTCAATTGAAAGTCTACCGTATCTTTATCTATATCCCGCAGCATCTCTTCGGCCAACTTATCAAGTCTAGCCTCTGTATAACGCATAGCAGCCGGACTATCGCCGTCTACCGAACCGAAGTTTCCTTGCCCATCCACTAAGGGATAACGCAAAGACCACGCTTGCGCCATACGTACCATAGCAAAATATACGGAAGAATCGCCATGCGGGTGATACTTCCCTAAAACTTCTCCGACAATTCTGGCAGATTTTTTATACGGTTTATCCGACGTATTTCCCAATTCGTTCATACCGAATAGGACACGACGATGTACCGGCTTGAAACCCTCTCTGACATCTGGCAATGCACGAGACACAATAACCGACATTGAATATTCGATATAAGCCGATTTCATCTCGTTTTCGATGTTTATCTTTATAATTTTATCTTGTTCAACCATTTAGTTTAGAAAAAGATTGTTATTTATTTTACTTTTATTTTCTTAAAAACAAACTGTCCGAAATGAACTTTTTACTGTTCTCATCGTTAAACGATAAAAAAAGCGTTCTATTTCTTTATCGTTTTTACTCACTAAAATACAAACAGAATCATGCAAAGATAAGCTATTTTTATAAATTCTCGAATAGTTTATCAAAAAAAGTATTGGGGTGGATTCTATAAAAAAACTGACAGAAATTGAAAAACGGCATAATTTTTGTAGTACAAGTTTATAAGTATGGTAAATAATGTTTTTATGCCATATAATTGCATTTATAAACCGTATCTTTGTAATGTAAAAAGAAACGAGGATTTTATATGGAAAGAAATTTTTCACAACGAGTAAAAGATGTGCTGGGGTACAGCCGAGAGGAAGCCGGAAGACTGCAAAACGGCTATATTAGCCCCGAACATGTTTTTTTAGGTATTCTGCGTGATGGTTCCGGACCTGCAATCGACATTTTACGCAGTATGGGAATTGAACTAAACGATATAAAAGTAAAAGTAGAGAATCTGTTACGTGCTTTATCCGATCATAATACAACAGAAGGAAACGAATTAGTAATCAGCAAAAGCACTGATAAAATAATAAAAATGAGTATTCTGGAATCTCGTTTATTAAAAAGCGCGATTACCGACACGGATCATTTGCTTTTAGCTATCCTGAAAGATTCTGATACTCCCCTAACAAATTTATTAAAAATGAACAAGATAGATTACACGACAGTATTAAAGATAATAAAAAAAGAATCATCGTTCAATACCGGTTCTTCTTTTTCGCCATTGTTTCCCCGTATGGGAGCCGAATTTGCCGATGAAGATGACGAAGACATGGAAGAAGATAAAAAATATCGGAACGAACAAACGAAACAACAATCCGTAGGTTACGCCAAAAGCGGCAACGACACCCCTGTTTTGGATAATTTCGGTATAGACATGACAAAAGCCGCAGAAGAAAACAGATTAGACCCTGTCGTCGGCCGAGAAAAAGAGATAGAACGCCTTGCTCAAGTATTGAGCCGAAGAAAAAAAAACAATCCCGTGTTAATAGGAGAACCGGGTGTCGGGAAATCGGCTATCGTTGAAGGGCTGGCTCTTCGTATAGTACAAAAGAAAGTTTCACGGGTATTATTCGACAAACGTGTAATATCTTTGGACATGGCATCAATCGTAGCCGGCACAAAATACAGAGGGCAATTTGAAGAACGCATCAAGGCTCTATTGAACGAACTGTCTAAGAACCCGAATATCATCCTTTTCATCGATGAAATTCATACTATCGTCGGTGCAGGGGGTGCAACAGGTACTCTCGATGCAGCCAATATGCTTAAACCTGCGGTAGCGCGAGGAGAAATTCAATGTATCGGAGCTACTACAATGGACGAGTACCGTAAAAGCATTGAAAAAGACGGAGCCCTTGAACGTCGGTTCCAAAAAATAATAGTAGACCCCACTACTCCGGCTGAAACATTGCAGATATTGAAAAATATCAAAGAACGGTACGAAGAACATCATAACGTATACTATACTCCCGAAGCGTTGGAGGCTTGTGTTCAATTAACCGACAGATATGTAAGCGACCGGAACTTCCCCGACAAGGCAATCGATGCCTTAGACGAGGCCGGATCGCGCGTACATATTTCCAATATCGTCGTTCCTAAAAAGATAGAAGATTTGGAAGCCCAAATAGAAACTATCCGAAAAGAAAAAATAGCTGCGGTAAAATCGCAAAACTATGAGATGGCAGCAAGTATCCGAGATAATGAAAAAGAGCATCTGCTTCTTTTAGAAAAAGCGACAGAAGAATGGAAAAACCAGATACAGGAACAACGCGAAACGGTCGATGAAGAAAAAATAGCCGAAGTAGTCGCTATGATGACGGGAGTCCCCGTACAACGTATAGCACAAGCAGAGGGAACCCGTTTGCTGAAAATGAGCGATGTCTTAAAGAAAAAGGTTATAGGTCAAGACGAGGCTATCGAAAAAATAGTGAAAGCAATACAGCGTAACCGTGTAGGATTAAAAGACCCCAATAAACCGATAGGAACATTTATGTTCTTAGGTCCTACGGGGGTTGGGAAAACACATTTGGCTAAAATGCTCGCCGAATATTTGTTCGATTCCGCAGATACGCTGATTCGCATGGACATGAGTGAATATATGGAAAAATTCACCGTATCTCGCCTCATCGGCGCACCTCCGGGATATGTAGGATATGAAGAAGGCGGCCAGTTAACGGAGAAAGTACGTCGTAAACCTTACTCCGTAGTATTGCTCGATGAAATTGAAAAAGCTCATCCCGATGTATTCAACTTGTTGCTACAAGTAATGGACGAAGGTCGTTTAACCGACAGTTTAGGCCGTAAAATCGATTTCAAAAACACGATTCTAATCATGACCTCAAACATCGGTACGCGGCAGTTGAAAGATTTCGGACGAGGCGTCGGATTTACACCCGCTATCGGGCAAAGCGACAAAGAGTTTTCAAGAAGCGTTATTCATAAAGCGCTTAATCGGGCTTTTTCGCCTGAATTCTTGAACCGTATAGACGATATTATCATGTTCGATCAATTAGATAAAGATACCATTACCCGAATTGTCGACATAGAGTTAATCGGACTATACAAGCGAGTGGAAGATTTGGGCTATAAACTCAAAGTTACAGACGAAGCGAAAGTGTTCGTCGCCTCCAAAGGTTATGACGTACAATTCGGAGCACGTCCGTTGAAAAGAGCTATCCAACAATATTTTGAAGATGAAATGTCCGAATTGATCATGAAAGGCGAGTTGAAAGCCGGAGATACGATTGTATTGGACTTAAACAAAGAAACCGATAAAATACTCGGCACAATCGAAGCAATCCAAACGAAAGATTGACAGTCATTCGTACCCTGATAAAGTCAAAATGTCAGATATTTATATCTGGCATTTTTTTTGTCTTTTCTAATAACAGAAAAAATAATAACTTAAAAACATTATAGAAATGACGCAAAAAGGAACTATCGGGGTAACGACAGACAATATATTCCCCGTTATCAAAAAGTTTTTATACAGCGACCACGAAATATTTTTACGCGAACTGGTATCAAATGCGGTAGACGCCACCCAGAAAATGAAAACCCTCTCTTCTTTCGGCGATTTTAAAGGCGAACTGGGCGAAATGAAAGTAACAGTCAAAATAGATAAAGAAGCCGGCACTCTTACCGTATCTGACCACGGCGTAGGAATGACCGAATAAGAAATCAACAAATATATCAATCAGATAGCATTTTCGGGAGCAGAAGAATTTCTAAAAAAATATAAGAACGACGCTAATACTATTATAGGTCATTTCGGATTGGGATTCTATTCCGCTTTCATGGTAGCCAAGAAAGTCGAAATTAAAACCCTCTCCTATACGGACAACGCACAAGCCGTTATGTGGTCATGCGACGGATCGCCTGCCTACGAGATGACCTCTATTGAAAAAGATTCGAGAGGTACCGACATTATTCTTTACATAGACGACGATAATAAAGAGTTTCTCGAACCTACAAGAATCACAACATTATTGCAAAAATATTGCCGGTTTCTGCCAATTCCCGTTATATTCGGCAAAGAGCAAGAATGGAAAGACGGTAAATATATAGACACAGACCAAGATAAAATTATCAACGATACAGCACCGGCATGGACAAAAAAACCGACCGAACTGACCGATGAAGATTATAAAAAATTCTACAACGAGCTTTTCCCCGCATCAGACGAGCCTTTGTTCTGGATACACCTTAATGTCGACTATCCGTTTAAGTTAACCGGTATTTTATACTTCCCCCGTATAAAAAGCAATCTCGACTTAAACCGAAACAAAATACAACTTTATTGCAACCAAGTATTCGTAACCGATTCGGTAGAGGGCATCGTACCCGAATTTTTAACCCTGCTGAAAGGAGTTATAGACTCTCCTGATATTCCGTTGAACGTTTCACGTTCTTATCTGCAAAGCGATTCTAATGTAAAGAAAATATCTTCGTACATTACAAAGAAAGTAGCCGACCGCTTGCAAGAAATTTTCAATAACGACCGCAAATTATTTGAAAGTAAATGGGATGATTTGAAACTGTTTATGGAATATGGCATGTTATCGGATGAGAAATTCTATGAACGCGCGCAAAATTTCGCTTTGTTTAAAGATACTGAAAACAGATATTATACATTTGAAGAATACAAAAAACTTATAGAATCGAATCAAACCGACAAAGACGGTAATTTGATTTATCTATACGCCACAGACCGCGAAGCGCAATACAATTATTTGGAAGCGGCTACGGCAAAGGGTTACGATGTGTTGTTAATGAATGGACAATTAGACCCTCATTATATCGGTTTACTGGAACAAAAATTCACGAAATGCCGATTTGTTCGAGTTGACAGCGATGTTATAGACAATTTGATCCGTAAAGATGATAAAGAGAAAAACTCGCTGACAGAAACACAAATCAACAGAATGAGTACTGTGTTCCGATCTCAAATACCGCCATTGGAAAAAGCCGAATTTATCGTAGCTTTTGAACCTATGGGAGAAACGTCTAACCCCGTCATGGTTACCCAAAACGAATTTATGCGCCGTATGAAAGATATGGCTGCCATGCAACCGGGTATGAGTTTCTACGCAGAAATGCCCAACAGCTACAACTTAAGCGTAAACATCGACCATCCGGTTGTAAAAACAATTATCGACAAAGTTGAATCGTCTTGCGGAGCGGAATTAAAACCGCTTGAAGAGATTATCGCCTCTTCAAAAGAAACGATAAGCCAGCTCCACATTGCTCAAAAAGACTTGAAACCGGAAGAAATCAGTCAAGATGATAAAGACAAACTCGCATCCGCAGAGAAACAAGAACAAGAATCGGAACAAAAACAAAATGCAATCTTAACAGATTTCGCTACTCAAAACAATTCTGTACGGCAATTGGTAGACTTAGCCCTATTATCGAACAATAT
>JAFUKV010000013.1 GCA_017467745.1 Bacteroidaceae bacterium
ACTCCCTAAATCTATCCCCGCAAACAAAATCATAATACATACCCCCAAAAAAATCATCAAAACCATAAAACAACCCCCGCCAAAATCAAATAAAAAATCAATCCAAACGAAAACGCAAACGAAGACGTGGATAACAATAAGACCAACTGAGGATTTTTACACGACCTATTTGAGCCGTTCTTTCTACGTGTATCCCAAGACAAGGGCAAGCATCATAATCCCCAATATGTACAATACGAAGTTCCTCTGACGCATTTTCCGGCAATCGGGTCAAATCAAATTGCTGTATGGCTTCTTGTTGTGTAGTATAGTCTACCCAAACTGGTAAATCTTGCAAGATAATTTCGTTTACTTTATTCTCTATATCTTGAATTTGTTGCTCTGTGGGTTGTTGTAATAGTTCGTAATCACATTTACTTTTTTTTCGTTCAATATGCGCCTCAACTGCTCTTTTACATCCAAACATCCGCATCATGGTCTGATTCAATATATGTTCGGCCGTATGCATAGGCGGATATTCACGCTTGTTATGTTCGTTTAATTGATGTTGTTCTATCATTATTATATAAAGTTTAATATTAAGAAGCCCGTATATCCTGATTTGGATATACGGGCTTATAAGTTCAAAGGCGTATTATTTTGCGCACATTTTATTTTCTAACATTTTCATAAAATATCCTCCAACAACCGACCGAGCACGGAATCCGACCGATTTACCATCGGTTGTTTCGTGCCAATCGGACAATGGCATACGAGTAGTTGTTTCATCGGCATATTTATATATAGGCTCTACCAACGCTTCAAAATCGGACGGGTTAGAGGTCATACATGCCGTCCACATAATCCAATCTGACTTAGTATAGGTTTTTCGGCTATCCAACGGCAATCCGTATGTATTTTGTTTGGTAAGATAATATGCCATTTCCGTATCGAATATTTCTTGCGGGAACAGATTTGTTCCGAATAATTTATCCCACACCATATTATATTTCTGGCTCCATGTTCCCGGCTGATCAAATGTTAACCGATAATGATCGCCATCTTTCGCCATTTCTTGCCATTTTGCTGCCATATTTTTAGCAGTTTCCATATATTTCTGCGCTATTTCATTTTCGCCTAACATTTCGGCAAGTTGTGCATAACCGGCAATACCCATAATAGCTTTAACAGAAAGATTGGCGTTATGAGCTAAATGCCCTGCAAAGTCATCGGTACACAATTGATTTTCCGGATCCAGTCCCTTATTAATTAAATAATCTGCCCAAATGGTAAGAATTTTCCAATGTTTTTTAGCATAGTCTGCATTTCCTTCCACACGAGCGATGGCATTTGCTAAAATAAGCATATTTCCAGCCTCTTCTACCGGCATGTCTTCGCCATACGTTTGCCCGTTAGCCTGAGGATACGTTCCTACATCATGCGCCGGAAAAGGTTTTGTCCATTTTCCGCTTTCGCTATAATAAAAAATCGGATTCATCATTCCTTTTAATAAATCGGGATTATACACAAGATACATCGGAGCTGAGGGATAAGTTATATCTACCGTACCGATAGAACCGTTACTGAAATTTTCTTTCGAGAAAAACAACAATTCTCCGTTCTTATCGACAACCAATTTATGCGCAGCGATAGACTGCCGATATACCAACGCACACAAACGTGCATATTTTTCACCCCCTACACGAGTCGCTTCCGCCATTAATTCATTTCCGAATTTTTCGCTTTTTTTCATCGTTCCTACATAGTCTTTCGCAGCAGATTCGAAAACGGAACAAATATCTACCGTACCGTTTTTAGACCAATAAGGTCTCAGATTTTCTTTGAAATACTGTACAGAATATATATCGTCATAGCCTATCATCATATATCCTCCGACGGGAGCAGACGACACTTTTCCTAAATCTTGATTATACGCCAGCACAGACAT
This sequence comes from Bacteroidaceae bacterium, assembly GCA_017467745.1. Lineage (GTDB taxonomy): Bacteria > Bacteroidota > Bacteroidia > Bacteroidales > CHK158-818 > Gallibacteroides. The sequence goes on from JAFUKV010000013.1 coordinate 1,928, forward strand.
TTGTTTTACCATATCAGCAGACAACAACGATTTATCCGCACTTTCCGTTACTGCTCCGTTTTCTTTGAACGCTTTTTTAGTTTCGAAATAATCGCCTAAAACCATATTTTCTCTATTCGCTCCGGCCAGATACAAATATCCCCAATCAATGCGGACATCATCGCCTCGTCTTTTCAATACAGGCTGTTCTTTCGTACCAGTTTTCAAATATGTTATACCGTTTTTCTCAAATCTATCAAACTCGACAGGCTGCCCTACTTTATTTACCGCCCACTCCGGAGTTGCTTCAAAATAAATTTGAACATCATGCTCCTTTCCGTCATTGGCATTTACTTGATAAGAAATATAGTTTATTGGAGATGCCATTTTATCTAAATCATCCATAAATAAAGGAGCCGTAAAAACCAAGTCCAAATCTACACCACCACAACTAAATGTGTAAAATGTTTGCAACGGACGGACAACAACAGCCTTCTGCTCTGCCACAGCATCAAAGCCACAGTTCATATCTTTTTTCTTTTTCAAACCGAAATCCACATACCCCCCTCCAACACGGTTGTGGCAGTGCGCAGCAATAATATTTTCGCCTTTTTTCAACGTAGCGGTTACTTCTTTCGGTAACTCTTCCAGAACATTATTACGCCATACATATCCGGTAGAGACTACTTCTATTCCATTTATATATAATTCGAAAATATCATCGTGCGAATATTCTAAAAACACAGTTGCATCAGTCAAATCTTCATCTAACGTAAACGGACGACGTACCCAAATGTCTTTACTCTCCCAAAGAGTTGACAAATCCGGCTGTTCCTTAGTACCGAAAGCCGCTTTACCCGTTTTCCATGCAGCATCTTTAAAGTTCAAAGTCTCCCAGCCTTTCGCAGGTTTTGTCTCCGTATAGACAGCATCCCATTTTTCTTGAATAGCCATCGGTAAAACAATATCCATCGGTAGCGATTCCGTTCCCATGAAACGATATGTTTTTCCATCCACACGAACTGCCCCTATCAACGAGTGTTGTATTCCTGTCCAATGACATACAGGATTTTCCGCCAATTTATTGCTAAACGACCACGCACTGATATAAGGGTCGATAGTTACTAACGGATAAGCAGGCGCTCTCAGTTCGTTTTTAGCTTCGGGAACTTTTATTCGATAACCGGTCTCTTCATTGCACGAATAGCCTAATAAAGCTAACAATAAGAAAGACCAAAAAGAAATAGTTTTCATACTTATATTGTTTATTTTGATTATGCGATAAAAACGCAAAAATAATTAAACTTCGCTATAAATGAATTAAGGAAGAATCAAAAAACTCAAAATTATCTTCTTTCATAATTTTTTAATATACCTTTGCCGGCATTATCAAACATTTTGAACAATGTCAACATACACAGAAGATTCAAGAAAGGTAACAACACGCCGCTTGACAGAAATGAAAGCGAGAGGAGAAAAAATATCTATGCTTACCGCATACGACTATACTATGGCAACCCTTATAGACCAAGCCGGTATGGACGTGATATTAGTAGGTGATTCGGCATCGAATGTAATGGCAGGGAATATTACCACGCTCCCTATCACACTCGATCAAATGATCTATCACGGAAGGTCTGTCGCTCGTGCGGTAAAACGCGCATTGGTAATTGTGGACATGCCTTTCGGTACATGTTCCGGAAATCCCATAAAATCGCTCGAAGCCGCTATCCGCATCATGCAAGAAACCGGAGCGGAAGCCCTTAAAATAGAGGGAGGAAAAGAAATAAAAGACGATATAAAGAAAATCATAGATGCCGGTATCCCCGTAATGGGACATTTAGGGCTAATGCCACAATCTATCAACAAATTCGGTACTTATACGGTAAGAGCAAAAGAAGATGCTGAAAAAGAAAAATTATTAGAAGACGCACATCTGCTGCAAGAGTTAGGATGTTTCGGCATCGTTCTCGAAAAAATCCCGGCAAAATTAGCTCAACAAGTGGCAGAAGAATTAACTATCCCCATTATCGGTATCGGCGCAGGTAGCGGAGTAGACGGACAAGTTTTAGTCATGCACGATATGTTGGGAATCAATAAAAATTTTTCTCCCCGCTTTTTACGTCGATATGCCGATCTGAACAGCATTATTACAAACGCTGTTCAGAATTACATTTCCGATGTAAAATCGCGAGATTTTCCTAACGCATCCGAGCAATATTAAGTGTCCGAAATATGAATAAAAAGAAAAATTTCATCATGAAATAGAGAAATTTTTCTTTATTTTTATTTTGACTACTATTGTATTAGAAATTTTTAGTTACCTTTGCATCGCAAAGCAGAAAGACCGATAGAAATATCGGTAAGACAACAGATTAAATATTTATTCCGTAACAAAACGCAATAAAAATTCTGTCGTTGTTTCTGAAAAAGCAGTAACTAAAAAATTAATTTGAGATTTAAAAATAAACCCTTAAAAGTTTTATTACAATGATTAAAGTAGGTATTAACGGTTTCGGCCGCATCGGACGTTTTGTTTTCCGTGCTGCTCAAAAAAGAAATGACATTCAAATTGTCGGTATTAACGACCTTTGCCCTGTTGATTACTTGGCATACATGTTGAAATATGACACTATGCA